>NZ_JAOQJL010000045.1:0-28075 GCF_025566965.1 Blautia ammoniilytica
CGGAAATGATAAGGATTCTATATCTGAAGAACTTCCTGAAGATGTGAAAACACAAAAATGCAGCATCAGCGATCCGGAAAGTGGATGGTTTCGAAAGGGTGAACATAAACACGTTTTTGCAGATGCAGGATATAAAACTCCGGCAATCGCCCATCAGCTGTTGAAAGATGGAATTCAACCACTTTTTCTGTATACCCGTCTCAAGACCAAAGAAGGCTTTTTCGGAAAACACGAATTCGCATATGATGAATACTATAATTGTTATATATGTCCGGGAACACATATATTGACATACAGTACAACAAACAGAAATGGATATAAAGAGTATAAAAGCTGCGGTGAGCATTGCGTTGAATGTCAATATCTTTCAAAATGCACAGAAAGCAAAGATCATGTAAAACTGATCACACGTCATGTATGGGAAGAATACATGAAAGTGGCAGAAGACATTCGGCACACGATCGGAAACAGACAGATCTACCAGTTAAGAAAAGAAACCATAGAACGGATCTTCGGTACAGTTAAAGAACAGCATGGATTTCGATATACGCAGTATGTAGGAAAAGCACGGATGGAAATGAAAGCCGGGCTTACCTTTGCATGCATGAATTTGAAAAAACTGGCAAAAATCCTGGAAAAACGAGGTTGGAACACAGCCAGATTTTTGTTGATTTTGAAGAAAATAAAAAGAAAAGAAGTTTTAAAAGAAAAATGGTGCTGGGCATAATCCCCAACACCAAGTTTGTCTACAGTCTGAGATGATCTGATAGATCATCTGTAACAGGTTTTCATGGTCTTTGTGAAACCGGATAGACTTATCATTGGTTTTAAACTTCTTTTTGATCAGCTTTGTAAAGCCGATCTTTGCAGCGAATTCTTTTATCAAAAGAAGACCTGCATCGGAGGATAGATCACCTCCATCAAAATTTATTTTAATTTGCCTATTGCTTTGAAGTGAAAAGCAATGTGCAATTAAAATACAGTAACTATGTGGCTTTCAACCACTTTCACGGCAAAGCCGTGAATAATTCAAGATAAAAAAGGTAGTTGACTTCACACTACCTAGCTGACATGGAGGAATGATAGATGGTAAAACCGATAATGAAAGATGTGTTCTTTTTAGGACAAAAGTCAGAACCTGCTACAAAGGCAGATCTGCAAGTGGGAAAGGATCTACAGGATACCCTACAGGCAAATCGTGCCGGGTGTGTGGGTATGGCTGCAAATATGATTGGTGTGAAAAAGAGAGCAATCATTGTAAATATGGGATTCGTAGATGTTGTGATGTTTAATCCGGTTCTTCTGAGCAAGGATACTCCATATGAAACAGAAGAAGGATGTCTATCGCTTACCGGTGTGAGGAAAACAACACGATATGAAAATATCGAAGTGGAATATTATGATATGAATTGGAAAAAGCAGCGGCAGAAACTGAGTGGATGGCCGGCACAAATTTGTCAGCATGAACTGGATCATCTGGAAGGCATTTTAATTTAAGTTTTTGAAATTACGGGGGTGATCGATTATGGCATCGGAACGAACCGATGAATTATACAAGCTTTTACTGGGCAGAGGATATCCTAAAGAGTTCTGTGCGGAAATTGCCTATAAAAATATGAATACAGATTACACTGCCACCCGGATGCTTGGCTATTTGTACCGGGTAAGTGATCCCCGAATCGAGGATCTGGTGGATGAGATGCTTGCAATCTTAAGTGACAGAGATGCAATTATTCAGAAAAAAGAAATGGAACATGCCCAGGCTGTGATCAATGAGATTTACAGAAATGGATTGTAAAAAAGTTTAGTAATTATGGTATAAGAAAAATGATTCGAAGATTTGAAACAAGAGATCTGAATGAGATAATGGACTTATGGCTTCATGCAAATATAGAGAGCCATTCTTTTATAGAAGCAGATTACTGGAAAAAGAATTATGATATGGTCAGAAAATTGATTTCTGAAGCAGAAATGTATGTGGCAGAAGAAAATGAGGAGATTCAAGGCTTTATTGGTTTAATAGATACTTATATAGCCGGGATCTTTGTAAAGGCAAAAGAACAATCAAAAGGAATCGGAACAGAGCTGCTTCGCACCGTTACGAAGCTAAAGGATCAATTGAATCTTAACGTGTATAAGAAAAATATGAGAGCGGTAGTGTTCTATCAGCATCGTGGATTTAAAATTGTGAATCAGAAAATAGATGAAAATACATCAGAAGAAGAATATACGATGGAATGGCATCGTTAGACGGGAGGTAAAAATGAAGACAGTAATTGTTTATGCGTCTGTACATCACGGAAATACAAAGAAACTGGTGGAGAAAATTGCAGAGGAATGTAAAGTTGATCTGATTGATGCCGTGCAGCAGCCAAAGGCAGATTTGGCGGATTATGACCGGATTGGTTTTGCATCCGGTATTTATTTTTCAAAATTTCATCAGACAATCTTAAAGTTTGCTTCAGAAAATCTGCCGGAAAATAAAAAGGTATTTATGATCTGTACTTATGGTGGAAATGCAGCATATAAATCACTGGAAGTTATTTTGAAAGAAAAGAAAACGGACATTATTGGAAAATTTGGCTGTAAAGGATATGACACTTTTGGACCGTTTAAATTGGTGGGTGGTATTGCAAAAGGTCATCCGGATGAAAAAGATCTGGAAGCAGCGGTCTCCTTCGTGGCTGGATTGCAGTGATCAGGACGATAAGAAAATCAGGATTTGCGGAGGATAATATTCACAGAATGAAAGGAAAAAAATATGGAATTAAAATTTTGTGCAAGAATTCTTCAAAATGAGAATATGGATGCTGCCTATGTAGAGGTTCCTTACGATATCAAAGAGCTTTTTGGAAAAGGGCGTTTGTTGGTAAATGCTACATTGACGGTATTCCATATCGTGGGCAAGTGGTAAAAATGGGAACTCCATGTTACATTATCGGCGTTACAAAACAGATACGCAAGCAGATTGGCAAAAGCTTTGGAGATATGGTTGAAGTGGTTCTTCACGAAAGAGACAGTGAGAAAAGCCCAATGTGGCAATGTCTCAAATGTAGCAGAGAGTTTAAGAAAAAAGGGCAAAGTCATTACTGCGGTGAAAAGCTAAAGTCGATTGATGAATATATCCTGAGCCAGGATGAGGAGAAACAGGAATATCTGCGCTATATGCGTCAGATTCTTCGCAGTGCATTACCGGAAGCGGAAGAACGCATTTCATGGAGTATGCCGACCAACCGGAAAGGTCGTGACATTGTTCATTTTGCTGCTTCGAAGAAATACATCGGATTGTATCCGGACCCTGCAGCAGTTGAAGAATTTGCCGAAGCATTGAAAGGGTATAAGACGGATAAAGGAACGATTCGTATTCCGTACGGCAAGGTCGATGCAGAATTGATAAAAAGAATTGTCTTGTGGTGCTACGAAACCGGAACCCATGCATGAGGAGAAATATCATGAAGCAGATAGAAGAGATCATACGAAATACAACAGAAGAAGAACAGGAAAAGGTGGACTGGACCAAGGCCTGGAGTACAGATGATACTTACTTATATTGGTTTCCTTGATGCCACAAAGGATTAGAAAGTTGTCTTAAATGAGAAAGGAAATTATGAACACTACAATTAATTATTACAACCTAAATGCAAAAAAATTTATAGAAAACACTCAGAATGCAGATATGCATCTGGCACAAGAGGCGTTTCTCCAACTATTGCCTGGGAGTGCGTCAATTCTTGATTTTGGTTGTGGTTCCGGTCGTGATACAAAATATTTCCTTGAGAAGGGGTACCAGGTGGCGGCAACCGACGGATCCGCAGAACTCTGTCGATTGGCAGGTAGCTTTACAGGGATTAAAGTAAAGAAAATGCTATTTCAGGAATTGGATGAAATTGGAGTGTATGATGGCATCTGGGCATGTTCCTCTATTTTGCATTTGCCAAAGCAGGAACTTCTTCCCGTAATCCAAAAAATGTGTATTGCACTTAAAGATAACGGGGTGATTTATACGTCCTTCAAATATAGTAATTTTGAAGGGGAACGAAATGGTCGTTATTTTACTGATTTTATGGAAGATACATTTCGGGAATTTATCAAGGTGATACCGGAACTTACGGTAGAAGATCAGTGGATTACGTTGGATGTGCGTCCGGGAAGAGGAGAAGAAAAATGGCTCAATTTAATTTTGCGGAAAAATCAGAAATAGAGGAACTCCATATAGAACCAACAGATGTTATGACCGGAGACAGAAATAAAAGCAGATATTTGCTGTATCAGTTAAAGCTTAGCATGGCACGGGCAAAACAGATTGATATTATTGTCTCATTCCTCATGGAATCAGGTGTAAGAATGCTGCTCTCAGACTTAAAAGCAGCTTTGCAGCGTGGTGTTCGGATTCGCATTCTTACTGGCAATTACTTAGGAATTACGCAGCCTTCAGCACTATATCTTCTTAAAAAGGAATTGGGCGATAAGGTAGAATTGCGTTTTTATAGTGATAAAGGGCGTTCTTTCCATCCCAAGTCATACATATTTCATTATGACAACATGAGTGAGATTTATATTGGTTCATCCAATATTTCCAGAAGTGCATTAACATCTGGAATTGAATGGAATTATCGTTTTAATAATAATCAGGATAGTCAGAATTTTAATTTGTTTTATGATACATTTGAAGATTTGTTTAAAAATCATTCGTATGTGATCAATGATGCAGAATTAAAAGAGTATTCAAAGAACTGGCATAAACCTGCGGTTGCAAAAGATCTTGCACGATATGACCAGACAGATCCGGACACAAAAGTTGAAGTGCTGTTTCAACCAAGAGGGGCACAGATCGAAGCACTTTGTGCACTGGAGAATAGCAGAGCAGAGGGCGCTGTGCGTGGTTTGGTTCACGCTGCGACTGGTGTAGGAAAAACATATTTGGCTGCATTTGATTCTGCAAAGTATGAGAGAGTCTTGTTTGTTGCACATAGAGAAGAAATCCTGAAGCAGGCAGCAGTATCTTTTAAGAATGTACGTCATTCAGATGATTATGGATTTTTTGACGGAAAGCAAAAGGATACTGGAAAATCTGTGATTTTTGCTTCTGTAGCAACGCTTGGCAGAAGCGAATATTTAACAGAGGAGCATTTTGCTCCAGATTACTTTACTTATTTGGTGATCGATGAGTTTCATCATGCTGTTACAGATCAGTATCAGAGAATCGTGAATTATTTTAAACCACAGTTTATGCTTGGCCTTACCGCCACACCGGAAAGAATGGATGGAAAGTCTATTTATGAAATTTGCGATTATAATGTTCCATATGAGATTACGTTGAAGGAAGCAATCAATAAAGGGGCATTAGTTCCATTCCATTATTATGGTATTTACGATGAAACGGATTATTCGACACTCAAATTGGTAAAAGGAAGATACAATGAGAATGACTTGAATGATAAATATATCGGCAATGTAAAACGATATGATTTGATTTATAAATATTATAAAAAATATCATTCCAAACGTGCTTTAGGTTTTTGTAGTTCAAGAATGCATGCCGAAGAAATGGCAAAGGAATTCTGCAGGCGAGGCGTAAAATCCGTTGCTGTGTACAGCAATGCAGATGGGGAATTTTCCGAAGAAAGAAATGTAGCAATCGAGCAATTAAAGAATCAGGAGATAAAGGTTATTTTCTCTGTAGATATGTTCAATGAAGGAGTGGATATTGCTTCTCTTGATATGGTTATGTTTTTGAGACCGACGGAATCACCTACTGTGTTTTTACAGCAGTTGGGTCGTGGCTTGCGTATCAGCAAGGGTAAAGAGTATGTAAACGTACTTGATTTTATTGGAAATTACGAAAAAGCCGGGCGTGCACCGTTTTTGTTAAACGGAAGTGCCTGTGTCGGAGAAAGAACTGCATATGACTATTCTGAAATTGAATACCCCGATGATTGTATCGTGGATTTTGATATGCGTTTGATTGATCTCTTCAGAGAAATGGACAAAAAGTCATTGTCTATTCAGGAAAGAATTAAACAGGAATATTATCGCGTGAAAGAATTGCTTGATGGAAAAGTTCCCACACGTATGGAACTTTTTACGAATATGGATGATAATATTTACGAATACTGTATGAAACATTCGAAAGAAAATCCGTTTAAACGATATATGGATTTTTTATATGAAATTCATGAATTATCGGCGGAAGAACTTCAGGTTTACTCTGGAATTGGAAGAGAGTTTCTGCAGTTGATTGAAACAACGGATATGCAGAAAGTGTATAAGATGCCGATTCTGTACAGCTTCTATAACGAGGGAGACGTACGGCTGGCTGTTACAGATGATGAGGTAGTGGAGAACTGGAAAAAGTTCTTTGATCGAGGAACGAATTGGAAGGATTTTCCAAAAGTAACTTCATACGAAGAGTATCGGAAGATAACAGACAAACAGCATTTAAGCAAGGCAAAAAGTATGCCGATTAAATTTCTAAAAGCTTCAGGTAAAGGATTTTTTATAGATAAGGATGGCTATGCACTGGGAATTCGAGATGAATTGGCAGATGTAATTAAAGTTGATGCATTTAAGCATCAGATGAAAGATATTATTGAGTATCGTACGATGGAATATTATCGGAGAAGGTATGTAGAAAACTGATTCTTAATATTATCTCCAGGGGAATGGAGTTATGATGTACACAGTAAAACGAATCGATGAAGACCTGAATTTTGGTTGTGAAGAACGACCGGATGATGCACCAGTCATGGCAATAGTGACTCTTGTGGATTCTTCAGGAAAAAAAGTGACAGTAAAAGCGGAGGACGCCAGGCTCTATGAGCGTAATATCAATGAAGGAGACAAAGTTTGTTTCGATGTAAATAATAAATTGGAAAAAGTAAAATGAAAGCTACAGGGAGAAAACATGGTAAAGCAAATTGTAAGAGACGTTTTCTTTTTAGGCCAGCCATCCGAACCAGCCACGAAAGCTGACATCCAGGATGGACAGCACAGATCTGCCAGCATGAAATTGATCATTTGTCTGGAAAGATTATTTAACCGCATGTGGATTGCGAATATTCGCTTGACTCAAAGCGGATTGTGAGGTGACGGATATGCTGAAAAACGTACTGATCGTGGTGGATGATATAGAAAAATCCATAGAGTTTTATAAAGACTTATTTGGACTGCAAGTGATTCTTAAGAATGAAGGGAATGTGATCTTATCGGAGGGACTTGTTTTGCAGGATGCCGACGTATGGGGGAAAACATTGAATGAAACTTCTACGCTATTTAATAACAGGATGGAATTGTATTTCGAGGATTTTGATATAGATGGATTGCTTGCAAAATATGAATCTGGTAAGTATTTTGTTCGATATGCCACAGAATTAACAGAACTTGCAGGTGGACAGAAGCTTGTAAGACTGTATGATCCCAGTGGTAATCTTATTGAGGTTCGCACTCCATTCAGGTGTAATTAAAGGAGAGAACATGCAGATTTTTGCTGATGCAGATGCCGTGGATTATAAACTGATCAGCATTTGCCATAGGGGCGATATTGTTGTATCACAGGATTACGGTGTGGCTGCAATGGCACTTGGAAAGGGCTCACAAGGTCCAGTGGACCTTGGATTTGAGCCGACCGAAGCGGAGCGTAGACCATATGCGATTCATCAATCCGGGAAATGGTATACGAATGAAAATATTGACCAGATGCTTATGGAACGGCATCTGAATAAGAAGGTACGAAGGGCATCCGGAAAGAAACATTTAAAAGGACCTAGAAAACGAACATCGGAGGATGATGAGCATTTCAGAGCGTCTTTTGAAAAAATGATATATATGGCGATGGACAAGGAGAAATAATTTGAATATACAGATTTTTGGAACAAAGAAGTGCAATGATACAAAGAAAGCAGAACGTTTCTTTAAGGAACGTGGGATCAAGTTTCAGTTTATTGATATGAAAGAAAAAGGGTGAGTGTCGTCCAGTGGACGACGTGCTACGAACCGACCGAGCCGGAAGGCGAGACTGAGTAAGGGCGAATTTAATTCAGTTGCTCAGGCAAATGGTGGACTGGAAAATATGATCAACTGGGAGGGCAAGGATAAGGATCTACTTGCGTTCATTAAGTACATTGCAGAGGAAGATAAACTTGAGAAGGTACTGGAAAACCCGCAGGTGATTAAGACACCGGTGGTTCGTAATGGAAAACAATCCACTCTTGGATATCAGCCGGATATCTGGAAAACGTGGAAGTAAGAGTGCCGGTAGATTTTGACCAAGATAAATAAAACAAATGACTCAATTGAAAGGCAATTAAATGACATTCAATTTTGACAGAGAATTTCAATCTATGATGCAAGTGAATGATTTAAATACCGTGATTCTTCTAGGACACTTGAACCCGGATGGCGATGCTGCCGGATCGGTGATGGGACTTGCACATTATATAAAGGTAAACTATTCGCAGTACAAAGTGCTGCCATATCTGGCAGATACGTTGGATAAAGGACCAAAGAAGCAGGTAAAACTGGATAAGGTCTTCGATCCGTTTGAGAAGCCGGATGTAAAAGAAAAATATGCGGTTATCGTATGTGATACTGCAGTTTTAGCAAGAATGATTGGCAGGGAATACTACGAGGGCGCAGAAGCAAGTATAGTAATTGATCACCATGCCTCTAATGAAGGTTATGGAGTTGTGAACTATACAAAAATATCGGAAGCCTGTGCAGAGAATGTTTATTATATTTTGAATCCGGTAAAGTTGAAGCGTACAGTCGATTGCGAAGCGAATCCAACTGCAGCAGACTATATCTATATGGGTATCCTGCATGATACAGGCTGTTTTACCCGAGCGAAGGTGAGCACCATGCAGGCCGTAACTGAATTGCTCGAGATGGGAGTAGATCATAGTTATGTAATGCAGACCATGCATAATGATACGCTGGGAAGTTTGCAGAAGAGGTCAGAACTGTTGAAGCGGGCAGAACGTCTGCTGGATGGGAATGTTGCCTGTGTGTGTATCAATCGTGCCGAGAGCGAGGCAGAAGGAATCAGCTACGAGGATATCCACCCAATCAGCGGTTTTCTCAGAGACTGCGAAGATATTCAGCTTGGTTTTACCATGTATGAGGAAGAAGAAAATCGCTGGCGTTGTTCCTTCCGGTCTGATGGAAAATGGATCAATGTGAATGAACTCCTGCAGGCGTTTGGCGGAGGTGGACATGCTGCGGCAGCAGGTGTGCGCAAGCGGACGAATGATGTAGAAAAATTCAGGCAGGAAATCCTTGAACGGATTGTTATGATGAGAAAGATTTCCGATTAGGATAAATAAGAATTAGAAACAGAACACAGGAGAATCGGGAGGTGTAGAATGATGGAAAAGGAAAGAACCTATATTGCAATCGATCTTAAGTCATTCTATGCGTCTGTGGAATGTAAAGAACGAAATCGGGATCCTTTGACGACCAATCTTGTGGTTGCGGATAAAAGCAGAACAGAAAAAACCATCTGTCTTGCGGTATCTCCAGCATTAAAGTGTTATGGGATACCCGGAAGGGCTCGTTTATTTGAGGTTGTTCAAAAAGTAAAAGAAGCCAATAGTGTGCGCAGGTGGAAAGCACCGAACAGAACATTTAGTGGTTCTTCTGATGACAGTACAGAATTAAATAGCAATCCTGCACTGGAGATTGATTATATTGTTGTTCCACCCCGGATGGCTCTCTATCTGGAATACAGCACCAGAATTTACAGCATTTATCTGAAATATATTGCGCCGGAAGATATTTTTCCGTATTCGATCGACGAAGTATTTATGAATGTAACGGATTATCTGCATACTTATAATATGACAGCAAGGGAACTTGCCATGACTATGATACAGGATGTGCTGAAAACGACAGGTATAACAGCAACTGCAGGAATCGGAACGAATATGTATTTATGCAAGATTGCGATGGATATCGTGGCGAAGCACATTAAAGCAGATAAAGATGGTGTACGAATTGCGGAATTGGATGAAATGTCATACCGAAGGAAACTCTGGAGCCACAGACCTCTTACTGATTTCTGGAGAGTCGGAAAGGGATATGCAAAGAAGCTGGAAGAATACGGGCTTTATACAATGGGCGATATTGCAAGATGTTCCATCGGAAAAGAGAATGAATTATACAACGAAGATCTGTTATACAGGCTGTTTGGCGTTAATGCAGAGCTGCTGATCGATCATGCCTGGGGATATGAGCCCTGTACCATGGAAATGGTCAAGGCTTATAAGCCGGAAACGAACAGTGTTTGTTCCGGGCAGGTACTTCATTGCCCTTATGATTTTGAAAAAGCAAAATTAGTCGTCAAAGAGATGACGGACCAGATGGTTTTGGATTTGGTGGATAAGAAACTTGTGACGGATCAGATCGTGTTGACAGTTGGTTATGATATTGAGAATCTGAACAATGCCGACAGGAAAAAGCAGTATCATGGAGAGGTTACGATCGACCGTTATGGAAGAAGAATTCCGAAACATGCACATGGAACGACCAATCTGAAACGGCAGACTTCCTCAACAAAACTGATAATGGATGCAGTAATAGAGCTATATGACAGGATTGTTGACAGAAACCTGCTTATCAGAAGAATCAATATCACAGCGAACAGGCTTGTGGATGAAAGTTCTGTCAAAAAAGAAGAAATATATGAGCAGCTGGATCTTTTTACGGATTATGAGGCGCAAAGGAAAAAGCAGGAAGAGGAAGAGGCTGCGCTGGATCGGGAAAAACGTATGCAGGAAGTAATGCTCAGTATCAAAAAGAAATTTGGAAAAAATGCTGTGCTGAAGGGAATGAATCTTCAGGAAGGTGCAACCGCCAGGGACAGAAATGAACAGATTGGCGGACATAAGGCGTAATGGAGTTGAAAGAGGATGAAAAATAATTCTTATGAAGATATCATCAATTTACCACATCCGGTCTCTAAGAATCATTCGCAAATGCCACTTCGGGATCGGGCAGCGCAGTTTGCTCCTTTTGCAGCCTTGACTGGGCATGATGCTGCGATAAAAGAAACAGCAAGATTAACCGATGAAAGATTGGAATTGAGTGAGGAAGCGATTGCTCAGCTGAATGAAAAAATCAATATAATCAGAAATAATATCGGTATAGAACAGAAAGTATCGATAACTTATTTTATTCCCGATGCAAAAAAAGCCGGCGGATCCTATGTTGCGTATTCTGGTATTGTAAAAAAGATAGACGAATATGAGCATATCATAATCATGACAGATCAAACGGTTATTCCAATCGAGCAGATAAGTGATATTAAATGTGAAGAGTGGTAAATGTGAAAACAGATACAAAGAATATAGAATGTTTCACTAGGAAAAGTTGAGACAGAAAGTGGAGGTGACCACGATGGCTTCATTTGATCAGAAGCTCCGTACGTTATATCTGATGGAAATCCTGCTGGAACGTACCGATGATGAACATATGTTAAATGCATCGGAGTTGTGCACGATTCTGGATCAGGAATATGGGATCAGTACGGATCGAAGGACAATTTATACGGAGATGGAGATTCTTGATAAATTCGGATTGGATATCCAGCAGAAGAAAGGCAAGTGTCCGGGCTATTATATCGGTGCCAGGAATTTTGAACTGCCGGAGTTGAAGCTTTTGGTGGATGCGGTTCAGTCTTCAAAATTTATTACAGAAAAGAAATCCAAAGAATTGATACAGAAATTGGAGAAGCTGTGCTGTAAGACAGATGCCGAAATGCTTTCCAGATATGTCTTCATCGTAAACCGGCCGAAGACAGAGAATGAAACGGTGTATTATAACGTAGATTATATTCACAATGCTATCTTTGAAAATAAAGAGATCAAATTTCATTATGCGGAATGGACAGTTAAGAAAGAACTGAAATTAAAAAAGAATGGCGCTTTCTATGTTGTCAGTCCGTGGGCGTTGACATGGGATGATGAAAACTACTATTTGGTTGCTTATGATGCAGCAGCCGGAATCATCAAACATTATCGTGTCGATAAAATGCGGGATACGGAGATTCTGGAGGCTGATCGTAAAGGAGAAGAGTCCTTCAAAAATTTTGATCTGGCTGCATTTGCCAAGAAAACGTTTGGTATGTATGGCGGTGTCGATGCGGAAGTCACACTGGAATGCAGAAATGAACTGGCCGGTGTTGTGATTGATCGCTTTGGCCATGATGTATGGATGTGTCCTCATGGAGAAGAGTATTTCAGAGCCAGAGTGCCAGTGGCGGTAAGTTCACAGTTCTTTGGTTGGATTACCGGTATTGGCCCCAGGATGAGGATTGTGGGACCGGAAGATGTACGGCAGCAGTATAAGGAGTACCTGCAAAATGTGGTTCAGAACTATGTGGATTGACGAATCCAGTTGGTTGTGCGATTTTGACATCCCTATTTTGCGATAATATGATCATCAGTTAAAGGCACCAGGGGTGCTAAAGTAAAATGATTGAGAAAGCATTTATCAGGAGGAAGGTACAATGAGTAAGAAAGATGGATATAGCAGACCGGGATTATTTGGAAGTATAAATATTACGACAGCAAAGGTAACAAGGTTGGAGAAACAAGACCGGGGTTCTTTGGCGGAATGAATCATTATGATGACAGAGGCCGTAAGACTGGACATAGTGATAGGAATTTTCTGGAAGACTGGAATCATTATGATGATTAATGGGAGATGTTATCTGTGAGAGAACTTAGGACTAGTCTGAAGGAGCTTCGCATGGAAGCCGGGTTTACACAGTCAGAACTTACTGAGATCGTAGGAAACTGCAGAGACAATATAAGCAGGCTGGAAAGGAATAAATTTAAAAATCCGACATATCAGCTGCTGTATGATATTGCAGAGTATTTTGGTAAATCAGTAGAAGAAATTCTTTGGTATGAAGAGGTATAGGAAAAGGCTGATGCATAAGTGGCAAGAAAAGTCACTATTGCATCAGCCTTTTGGTACTTTCTCAACTGTTGATTGTCCATTTTACTTGACAATCAACAAATGTTAATATAAGTCTTTGCGATACTTTAAAGAGTCTTTTTCTATAATTTTTCGGATAACTTTACATGGATTTCCAGCGGCAAAAGAATTATCAGGGATATTTTTGGTAACAACGCTTCCGGCTCCAATTACACAATTATTCCCTATGGTGACACCGCCACATACAACAACATTTGAGGCTAGCCAACAACCATTACCGATGGTAATTGGTTTTGCATATTCCATATCATATAAAGTTCCATCTTCTTTTGTTCTCATTTTTCGTTCATTAGTTAAGAAGGGATGAATAGGTGTAACAAGTGTACAATTTGGTCCGAAAAACACATCATTACCAATTGTAACCCAGGCACCGTCTAATATAGTAAGATTGTAATTGGCATAGCAGTTAGTTCCCATTTTGGTAAAGCATCCATAATCAAATTGAATAGGTCCTTGTATATACGTACCAGCTCCCATATGAGGCATAAGCTCTGCTAAAATTTTGTTACGCTTTTGTGTTTCAGTATCAAAGGTATCATTGTAAGTTTTTGTTAGTTGTCGTGCTCTGATACGAAGAGTTTCTAATTCCTTATCTGATATATCATAGATTTTTCCATTAAGCATTTTTTCTCGTTCCACAGTATTTTCCTCCGGTTATTGTAACTATTTGATAGAAAATGAACTATAAGAATAGTTGTATTTGAATGGAGGAAAAGAATATATGTATGAAGTGGAATAAAAAGAGGGAATAACACATCTTCATAATATAATAATATAATAGATAAGTAAATAGTATTTATTCGCAAAAACGCACAAGATACTGAAAATAAAAAAATAATTTAAAAAATGTACAAATATATTGACAAAAAGGAAATGGAAATATATAATACAAATATGCGAAACGTTTCAATTAAAAAGAGAGGAAGGAATAGAAGTGTACGAAGGATAAAGAGAGGGTAACAATTAAAGATGTAGCACGAGTTGCGAAGGTATCTTTATCTACCGCCTCATTGGCTTTGAACGGAAAGCCAGGAGTTACTCAGAAAACGAAAGAACATATTATTTCAATTGCAAAAGAACTTAATTATAAGCCGAATAGCTCTGCTAGAAGTTTGAGGGTCTCAAAGACAAAAATGATAGGACTGATTATCCCTGATATTGTGAATAATTTTTACGGTGTAATAGTAGAGTATGTGAGAAAAGAAGTGGAAAGTTATGGATATTTTTTGCTTCTTGGAATTACTGGCAGTAATAGTGCAAACGAAGAAAAATATATCAATGAGTTTATTACGCGTGGAGTAGATGGTGTTATTTATATTCCGCAATTAAAACATTCTGATATTAGATATGTAGAACAGTTTGATGAGTGTAAAATACCGTATTTATTTTTGACGGCACGATATGAAGAACTAGATGTTCCGTATGTTTTGTGTGATCTGAAAAAAGGATTTTATGAAATGACAAAGCATCTTTTGGAGCAAGGACTTACAGAAATATATGTTATGGTTGGAGATAAAAAGGTGGATCAACCGTATATTTCTGGTTTTTATGAGGCGTGTAGAGAATTTGGGATATGCCCAGATGAAACAGTTATAGTTGAAAGTTCATTTGAATTTGAAGCAATTCAGGAAGTCGCAGATGAAATTTTTTTTAAAGGACCACAGGCAATTATGACTATTTCTGACATAATGGCATGCGGTGTAATGCAACAGGCGAGAAAGCGAGGAATTCGTATACCTGAAGAGCTTTCAGTAACTGGATATGATGATGTGATATATTCGATAATTAATCATATTCCTATATCGACAGTTATGCAACCAATTAAAGAAATGTGTGTCATAGCTGTAAATAATTTGATGAATATTATGAAATATGGAATTGTACCACCGTCAGTCATATTGGAACCCAAACTAGTATTAAGAGAAACAACAAGGGATTAGATGAGAAAGGATATCTGCATCCCTTGTTTTAACCTCAAAAAACGAAACGTTTCGATTCTGCGAAATGTATATTTTTAAAAGGAGGAACGGAAATGAAAAAAAGAACAATAGCGTATTTATTAACATTAACAATTTGCAGCATTACATCCATGTCAGTGTATGCTGAGGAAAAGCCAGGCGAAGATATGGAATTTGTATATGTAACACAGGATATTGCAAATCCGTATTTTATTGAAGTTTACAACGGTTTTGAGGCGGCATGTAAAGAATTAGGAATATCTACGCAGGTTTTGGATGCAAAATATGATGTAGCAACCCAGAAAACATATGTGGAAGATGTAATTGGTCGTAAAGTTGATGGAATTATGATTTCTCCTTTAGATGAAAATGCATTGAAAGATGTAGTTGATGAAGCGAAGAAAGCAGGGATTGTGATTTCTGCGGAAGCGCAACCTATTAGTAATGCTCAGATTGATGGATCCTTGGATGAGTATTCCATCGGGTATGCTATAGGAAGTGCAGCGGCTGATTGGATTAACATGAACTTAGATGGAAAGGGAAAAGCACTTGTTTTAGCTCAAGATGATGTTGAAGCAGTTATTCGTAGAGGAGATGGAATTGTAGATGGAATTACAGAGAATGCTCCAGATTCAGAAATTATTGCAAGACAGAATGCTAGTAATACGGATCTTGGAATGAAAGTATCTGAATCAGTAATGCTTGCACATCCAGAAGTGAATGTTGTATGTGCTTGTGATGATTACACTGCAATTGGGGCTTATGAAGCAATACGAGCAATGGGAGATATTGATGAAAACTTTTATGTCGGAGGTTGTGATGCAACTGATGAAGGCAAAGAGAAAATGAAAGCAGATAATAGTATATATCGTTCATCCATTAATTTGTTCCCCTATGATGCAGGATATGAGATTGCATATGCAATGTTTGAATATTTAACAGAAAATCAGGAAGACGCAGTTGTGGAGCGCCATTATGAGCCGGTATGGCAGACGGATGTAGCAGGAGAAGAAAAATGATAAGTATATTTGTTGCAGAGGTTGAATAGTAGTCAGCCTCTGTGACAAGAAAACAGGATGATATTTATGGAGGAGGCATCCTATGGAAGATACGATATTGGAAGTTAAAGGGATTTGTAAAAGGTTTGGAGGGGTACTAGCTCTGAACGATGTTAATCTTCAGATTACCAGAGGGGAAGTACATGCTCTTGTTGGTGAAAATGGTGCGGGCAAAAGTACATTGATTAAAATTTTAACTGGTGCGACAGAGCCTTCTTCAGGAACTATTGTTTTCGAAGGAAACGAATATACAGAGTTTACACCAGTAAAGTCTTCAGAGTTGGGAATTACCGCAATTTATCAGGAATTTAATTTGATTCCGTTTTTGAGCGTAGTTGAAAATATTTATTTTGGCTGTGAAAGACTAAAAAATGGACTCCTTGATAAGAAAATGATGCAAGAAGAATGTCAGAGATTATTTAATGAGATTGGCATAGATATAGATCCAAAAGAAAAGGTAAAAAATCTGGGTATTGCACAGCAACAGTTAGTAGAGATTGCAAAAGCAATTTCGAAGAATGCAAAACTTATTATTATGGATGAGCCAACGGCACCACTTACAGATCGTGAGACAGAGACATTGCATAGACTTGTAAGGCAATTTAAAGAAAAAGGCATTACTATTATATATATATCACACCGTATGGAAGAAATCTTTGATATATGTGATAGAGTTTCAGTGTTGCGTGATGGACATTGGATTTCTACCGGCAGGGTTTCTGATACGAATAGAAGCAAATTAATTGCAGATATGGTTGGTAGAAGTCTTGGAGAAAGTTATCCTAGATCATCAGAAAAACATGTAGAAACAGTATTAGAGGTAAAGGGACTTACAAATAGTAGAATAGAGAATGTTTCTTTTTCATTAAAAAGAGGAGAAATTCTAGGAATTGGTGGTTTAGTTGGAGCTGGAAGAACAGAGGTAGTCAGAGCAATATTTGGAGCGGATAATCTTTATAATGGAGAGATTATTAAAGATGGAAAGGAGATAATAATTAAAACTCCACAAGATGCTTTGAAGCATAATATAGCATTACTTCCAGAGGACAGGAAGACGCAAGGGGTGGTTATGAATTTAAGTATTCGTGATAATATCTCATTGTGTATTCTTGAAAGGCTTTCAAGGTTTTCAATCTTAAATGCAGCAAAAGAAAAAGCTCTTTGTGAAAGACTTGTTGCTGATTTGAAAATAAAGATTAGTTCATTACGCCAAGCAGTGCAGAATTTATCAGGAGGTAATCAGCAGAAAGTAGTTCTTGCAAAATGTCTTGCGACAGAATGTGATATTTTGATGATTGATGAACCTACGAGAGGCATTGATGTTGGTGCGAAACAGGAAATATATAAAATTATGAGAGCATTAGCAGATAGTGGAAAGAGTATCATTATGGTATCTTCTGAAATGCCTGAATTAATTGGGATGTCTGACAGAATTATGGTAATGCGAGATGGTAAAATAGCAGGCGAATTGTATCCAGAAGATTATTCACAGGAAGCTATCTTGAATTACGCGTCGCTTTAAAGGAGGACCATAATGCAAAAAAAATAGATTTTGGAAAAATGTTAGCAGAATATGCAATCATTGTCATTTTCATTGTGTTATTTGTAGTTATGAGTATTTTTGCCCCAAATTTCTTTACTGGAAATAATATGGTGAATATTTTAAGACAAGTATCAATTAGTGGTATTTGTGCAGTTGGAATGACATTTGTTATGTTGACAGGTGGAATTGATCTTTCTGTAGGCGCTATTCTTGGAGTGAGTGGCGTTTTGACTGCAATGATGATGTTAAAGGGAATTCCATCTTTATTAGCTTCAATAATAGCATTAGCATTGGGAGTCGTAATTGGAGGAATAACAGGTGCAATTATACACTATATTGAGATTCCACCAATGATAGCAACACTTGGAACAATGACTTCTTTGAGAGGCGTTGCTTATTTAATTACGGGGGGTACACCGGTATTTGGATTTGATGAGTCTTACTCAAAAATAGGACAAGGTCATGTTGGAGTGATTCCTATTCCAGTAATTATTCTTGCAATTGTATATGTGATAGGAATATTTGTTCTGTCAAAAACAAAATTCAGCAGATATGTTTATGGCATTGGAGGAAACCAGGAAGTTGCAAGACTTTCAGGAATTAAGGTCGCGAGAGTAAAGATTGCAGTATATGCTATTAGTGGATTTTGTAGTGCACTTGCTGGACTTGTTATGCTTGGAAGAGTAAATAGTGGGCAGCCAAGAGCTGGAGAAAGTTACGAGATGGATGTAATTACGGCGGTTGTTCTTGGTGGTGTTAGTTTAAATGGCGGTGTTGGAAATCTTAGTCATGTTATTTTTGGAGTCCTTATTATAGGTGTCTTGACAAATGGAATGACAATGATGGCAGTGGACGATTACTGGCAGCGTGTAGTAAAAGGATTGATTTTGTTGCTTGCAGTAAGTTTTGATCATTATATTCAGAAAAAAAATATAGGAAGAAAATAAAAAGGAGGATAAGATTATGATGATTAGACCTAAAATGGGATTTGTTGTGTTTGGAGTACATAAAGATGGACTTGAAGATCCTATGGGAGTAAAATTTATTAATGATGAGTTGATTGAACAGGGAAAATCTGCGATTAAAGCAAAAGGTGTAGATCTTGTTGAAAATGACATAGTAGTAGCATACAAAAAAGAAGCAAAGGCGGCTTTAGCAAAGCTGAAACATGATGATTCAATAGATGGTGTTATTTTATATTCAGGGACATGGGTATGGGCATCAGAGATTGTTGCCGCAGTTAGAGATTTTGAACGTTGTGGAAAAGGTGTGATTATATGGACTGCTCCTGGATCACAGGGGTGGAGGCTTGTGGGAACTCTTGCATTAGGGGCATCATTTAAAGAAATTGGAATGAAATATCGTTCAGTGTACGGATTGGATGATGAAACAGTGGAAAAAGTTGCATGCTTCTCAAGGGCATGTGCATTACGCAATAAATTGAATCTTTCTACAGTTGGCGCTTTTGGTGGCCGTGGAATGGGATTGACATGTGGTGTGGCGGATCCATCACAATGGATGAAGAAATTTGGCGTAGATATTGATTCAAGAGATTCTATGGCAATCTTGAAAGCTGCAGATGAAGCAACTTTGGAGGAAATCGAAGAAGTTAAGGAGACATTAATTAAGCCTTATTTTGAGGAGTTACCACCAGATGATGTATGTACTGAACGTTCAATTAGATTATATCTTGGACTTAAAAAGGTTATTGAAGAAGAAGACTTTGATATGTATGTTATTCAGTCATTTCCAGGAGTTGCAGATATGTATGCAGCAAGTTGCTTTGCTCAGAGTATGATGTTACAGAGGGGAATACCGACAGCTACATTATGTGATTATAATAATGTAATGACTGTATTTTTACTTAGTAATTTATCCAATGATCCAGTTTATTATGGAGATTTTCAGTGTATTGATAAAGAGAAAAAAGAAGTCAAAGTTATTGGAGATGGGGCATGTGCTCCTTCATTGAGCGGTCCAATGAAAGCCAAATTTGCACATCATGGACTTCCAACAGAAGGAGAAGCGGGAGGACTTTCTGTAGAGGCTGTTCTGAAGCCGGGTAAAGTTGTAATGGCAAGAGTTGGAAGAGATAATGGTGAGTTCGAAGTAATTCTCCATAGAGGAACGGTATATACACCAGATCCAGAAGAACTTGAGCGTCAGAGAAAGATATCTGGTATGTGGTTTTGGCCACATGCGTTTATTAAAATGGATGTAGATTATGATCTTGGAGTACAGATATGGAATGGAGAGTATATCACCCTTGCATATGGAGATACAGAAATTTACGATACAATTAAAGAGTTCTGCTATTTGATGGATATTAGACTTATTGAAATGTAAAATGATAAGTTAGAGAAGTCGGAGACTGTTATTAAGAGCAGTCTCTGACTGTAAATGGAGGGTACTAATGGTAGATCGAAAGTTGTTATATCGTTGGTGTAGTATTCGTGTAGAGGATTTAGAAAATCATCCGGATTTGAAACTACCTTTTCGTTTAGTGAAAAATTCTGAAGAAATGGGAGAGCTAATGGCAAAAGAGTTAGCAGAGGATATCAAGAAAGCAAATATAGAGGGAAGAAGCTATAGAGCAATTATTCCATGTGGTCCTAAATGCTGGTATGAGCCATTTGCAAAATATATTAATGAAAATCGTATTAGTTTGCAAAATGTAGAAATTTTTCATATGGATGAGTGCTTAGATTGGCAAGGAAATTTGTTGGCAGAAAATGATCCATATAATTTTTGCTCTTTTATGAAGAAATATTTTTATGGCCCAATTTTACCAGAGTTAAATGTAAAGGAAGAAAATAGAAATTTTTTAAGACCTAATAATATAGAGAGCATTAGAGAGAAGATTGAATTAAAACCTATTGATTTCACATTGGGTGGATGGGGACAAGATGGTCATATTGCGTATAATCAGAGTAAAAGACATCCATTTTGTCATGTTTCAATTGAAGAATTAAAAAATTCGTCTATTCGTATTCAAGAGAACAATTTAGATACTATAATCACTCTTGGTCAAAGAAGTTATGGTGCAGCTTATCAGTTTGTTCCCCCTATGTCAGTGACGTTAGGAATAAAAGAATGTTTATCCGCAAAAAAAGTAAGGTTATTTAGTGATACTGGAACGTGGAAACAGACTGCTCTTAGAGTAGCATTGTTTTCAGATGTTGATGCCGAATATCCGATGACATTATTACAAAATCATCCAGATGCAGTTATAACCGCAACGTATGAAACGGCATGTCACCCTATTTCAGAACATCCAGAATGGGAATTTAAGGGAATCAATATATGAAATCAAAAAAATTTGATTATGTAGTAGGCACAGGAGGAATTGGAACAGGGATTCTGTTTAAATTTCAAGAGAATACAACTTTGGGGCGGGATGAATCACGGTTTGCGAAGCTGGCAGATGCTAAAGATTATTGTAAGTTACATATTATTTTGCATTATGTAGCGACACTTGGGCCCGATATTCCAATTTATACGATTGGAAAAGTAGGGAATGATGATGCGGGCAATAATATAATAAAAATGATGAAACAAGCTAGAATCAATACAGACTATATAGGTGTAGTTGAAGATGTTCCAACTTTGTATTCGGTGTGTTTTACATATCCAGACAGTGATGGAGGGAATATTACAGCTTGCAATAGTGCGAGTAATCAAGTTGAGAAAAAAGATATAGATAATTTTTTTGAGAAAATTTCGGATGAAAATGTGGGACTTGTGCTTGCTGCACCAGAAGTACCTTTGGAAGTAAGAGAGCATTTACTATTATGTGGAAGAAAGCGAGGGTGTTTTAATACGGCATCATTTACCTCATCAGAAGTTCCATTTTGCGTAGATAGAGAAATGTTAAGATATATAGATTTTTTATCTATTAACAAAGATGAAATGCGAACATTTATACAAGAGTTTGGATGTAAAAACATTCAGGATCCATATGAATGTTATTTACAGATGCGAAAATTTAATCCACATATTATTGTAGTTATTACATGGGGGAAAGAAGGAGCATTTGTTTTTGGAGAAGGACAAAAAATGAAAGTCCCGGCTATATGGAAAAAGGCAGTGAACTCAGCGGGAGCAGGAGATTGCTATATGGGAACAATGATTGCTGCATTTTTAAAGGGAATTCCGATTTTTGATAATAGTGACGGAGTAGGGATTGCTGGATTGGCAGCTTTGGCATCTTCTATAAAAGTAGAGTGTAAAGATACAATCGATACACAGATTACATTAGAAAGACTATTGTTATGTGCTGATGCCTTAGGAATTCAGTTTACACGGAAGATATACCATAATTTTTTTGGCATAGAACGTGTTTATTAATTAAACTCCTCAGCTACACATGTGGCACCATTATAAATGAAATTGTATGTTAACTTGAAAAAATATTTCAATGCAGAGGTAAATTCCATCACGCCTTGTTTTTTGCGGATTTCACAGGAGGGTTTTGGATAATCAAAGTTCTTGAGGATTTGCCGAACTAATTGGTGCTAGAATATAAATAGTACAAGCCAAAATGAGAAATTCCAAATACACATAAGCATGATACAATAGAGGCATGCTGAAGGCGGATCTCATATGGCAAAGCAACATGACAAACAATTTAAACTTGATGCAGTCCAGTACTACGAGGATCATAAAGATCTTGGTGTACGTGGATGTGCAGAAAATCTTGGCATCGGATACAGCACATTAACGAAATGGCTGAAAGACGTCCGAGAATCAGGTGATATTTCTGTTCGTGGTTCTGGTAATTATGCATCTGATGAGCAGAAGGAAATTGCCTGTCTCAGACGTGAATTACGTGATGCCCAAGATGCACTTGATGTGTTAAAAAAAGCAATCAACATTCTGGGAAAATGACGGAAGCCATTTATCTCGAAGTGTCTGAGAAGACGGAAGCTGCCAAAAAGGCTGGACGTCGGGTTTCCGTCTCCGGAATGTTGAAATTTTTAGGAGTCTCTCACTCAGGATATCTTGCATGACTCCGCCACGTACCTTCTGATACAGAAAAACGTCGTGAAGCTGTAAAAGCAAAAATACAGGATATTTATGATAATTCCAAGCAGAACTACGGTGCTCCGAAAATCACTGTAGAACTTCGAAAACTGGTGAAATCATTTCGGAAAGAACCGTTGGTACATATATGCGCCAAGTGGGAATCCGTGCACAGTGGAGCAAACCATGGACAATTACCACAAAAGATTTCGATTTCAGCACTGAATTACAAAATATCCTTGATGAGCAATTTAATCCTGATCGTCCGAATGCAGTCTGGTGTTCAGATATTACCTACATCTGGACAATAGATGGATTTGTCTATCTGACCAGTGTTATGGATTTATTTTCCAGAAAAATCATAGCCTGGACGCTTTCAGAAACACTGGAAGTATCTTGCGTGATTGATACTATAAACAAAGCCAAAGCTCGTCGAAATATCGTTCAACCATTAATTATCCATTCGGACTATGCCGAAGAAAAAACTATGCCGAAGTTTTTCACTTTTGCCTGATATTACTTCGATTAAGAATAGTTTTTCGGCATAGTATTATATAATTGAAGCATCATTTTTAAGGAGGTGCTTCAAGATGGATATTAATACTGTCTGCACATTGCTCATCGAAGCTTTGAAAAATGCTGGATATAACGAATCCACCATTTTCAACTACCAGGGTGCTGTCAGAAGATTTAAGGCATTCTGTAAAGAACACGGAGTCACTGAATACAGCTATGAAATCGGCAAGCTTTATGCTGACGCTGTAATCAGTCCCAAAATCGGGAAATTCAGTAAAGAGCGTTATCATCTTCAAGGCCGCTTCTTCCGTTTGATTGAATCTTATGTTAATACTGGGCAGTTTGATTTTTCTGTTACCACAAGAGCAAGAGTACAACCATCCGGGGAGTATTACGGCAAGGTATACTCGGACTACTGTTACTATTTAAGGGAGAGATATGATAACGAGAACACACGGCATTTTTATGAGTATGGCATGTACTCATTCCTTTCTTTTCTGGAACGAGGGTATGATGTTTGTCCATTGGAATCATTGACAACCTCTATAATCCTCGACTATGTTAAGTGTTCAAAGCCTGAGCGGCAGCGTGGAATCCTTTGCGAACTCAGGAACATTTGCCGATACCTTGATCGTAACGATCTGTTGATGGCATTGTCAGGCATTCATGCCCCCGGACATCATCGTATCATTCCTGTACTTGAAACAGAGGAACAGGAACGCATCAAATCCGTTACAGAAGATAATGAAACCCCTCTGCGCGATTCAGCCATGATCCTTCTTGGGTTAACTACTGGTATCAGGGCATGCGACATCATCAAGTTGCGTTTGACGGATATAGATTGGCGGAACGATACAATCTCTTGGAAACAAAGTAAAACCGGAAATCTTGTCTGTGTCCCTTTAACTCCGGCAGTAGGCAATGCGATTGCCAGATATCTGACCAGACAACGACCTGATGCCCCAAACGACTACCTGTTTGTAAGACTTATCGCTCCTTTTGACCCGCTTTCATGCCATTCCTCATGCTACATGATGGTAAAGCGTATTCTTGAAAAGGCACATGTATCTAAAGATGAACGCATACTGGGAATGCATATGCTCCGGCATAACGCCGCATCGACAATGGTCAGGAATGAAGTTCCTGTTGAAACGATTGCTGCCATACTTGGACATTCAGACCCCGATACCACCAGTATCTATATCACTACTGACGAAATAAGGCTGAAGGAGTGTGTCCTTCCTTTTGGTGACATATCGAAGGAGGTGCATTCATGAACGCCTTTATTAGCAAACTTGGTCCGGCTATGTCCGAGTTCCTTGATTATAAACGCGCATTGGGTATCAAGTATGCAGCGGCTGCCACATATCTTAGTGAATTAGATCGGTACAATGCCGCCCATGGTGACCATCACACTCTGGTTAAGGAAGTTGTAGACGGCTGGGCTCTGGAACATGCACAAAAATCAACCACTGCCGATAGAAGTTGGGTATCCCCGATACGTGAATTCGGCCGATATCTTGTGATTTCTGGAGATAGCGATGCGTATGTGTTGGATAATTCATTCATCATCCAGCGATATCATCCGGATGTCTACCTGATGACAGAGACTGAAATACAACGCTTTTTTAATGAATGCGATCAGTATGTCCTCCGACACAAGGCTCCAGGCAGGGCATATGTTTTTCCGGCGCTATACCGTTTCATGTATTGCTGCGGCGTCAGGTCAGTGGAAGCAAGGCAGTTGAAATGCCAGGATGTTCATCTGGACAAAGAATACGTCGATATCCTGTGGGGCAAGGCCCATCGTGACAGGCGACTGTTTTTATCAGAAGAACTGACTCAGTATCTTATAGATTATAACGCTGCCATAAGAAAGATATTTCCAGAAAGAGAATACTTCTTCCCTGGCGGGCACGGAGGAATTTGTTCCAGTACTGCTTTATCTGTTAACTTCAAAAACATCTGGTTGGCAGCCGGTTTAAAAAGAGACGGAAAAGTAAAACCCCGGGCTTATGATTTGCGACATCACTTTGCCTGTGCAAACATCATGCGTTGGTCATCAGAAGGAAAGGATATCCACGCAATGCTTCCATATCTGATGAGATATATGGGGCATTCTTCATTGGATAGTACTTATTATTACATACACCTAATTCCTGATTTCTTTCCTCAATACCGTTGCATGACTGCCTCCACAGAAGAACTGATTCCGGAGGTGGATGCCGATGAAGTATAAAAGGAATAAAGATAAAGATTTCTGGCAGATGGCACGAGCCTACCTTCATGATTTTATGCCTGCGGTGCGAAACCAGTCGGATAAATCTGTTGCAGCTTACAAGCAATCCCTGAACTCCTATCTTTCATTTTTAGAAAACACGAAAGGGCTCAAGGAAGACCAGGTGACATTTGAAGCATTCAGCCGTAGCAATGTTAAAGACTTTGTTGAATGGCTTCATGAAAAAAAGTACGCATCCAAAACAATCAACCTGAAGCTGACTGCAATCCGCTCTTTTCTGAAATACTGTGCAGATGAAGACTTTGAACTCCGCGGTATCTACAATGAAATTTGTTCAGTCAGGAAGGTCAAAGAAGAAAAGAAGCCGATGGAATACCTGCAGCCGGCTGCAACAAAAGCAATACTGGCAGCATACGATACCAGGACGGCAAAGCACCGCCGTAACAGGAAGATCCTGATTCTTCTCTACGATACAGGAGCAAGGGTACAGGAGCTTTCAGATCTGTCTGTATCGTCTCTCCATCTAGATATGCCCAACCCCTATGTCACACTGACAGGAAAAGGACGCAAAACCAGAAACGTACCCGTTATGAAGAAAACAGTGCTTCACCTAAGAAAGTATCTTGAAGAATTCCATCCTGATTTAACTGAGGCACCGCTATTCTATAGTCATCTTGATGGAGTCCCTCACCAGCTTTCGACTGACAGCATCAGTCTGATACTCAAAACAGCTGCGAAGAAGGCTCGAGACACATGTCCGGAGGTACCAGAAAACGTTCATTGCCATTTGATCCGTAAGACAAAAGCGATGGATCTGTATCGTAACGGAGTGCCGCTTCCTTTTATCACGCAGCTGCTTGGTCATGAGAGTATGTCAACGACATCCGGTTTTTATGCATTTGCAACGCTTGAAATGATGAGTGAAGCAATGAATAAAGCCGCTCCGGCATTTGATGAAAGCGAGAAAATCTGGAAAAAGTCAGACATAAAAAAGCTTCTCTACTCCTTGGATTAACCTGGAATACTATGCCGAAGATTATTTCAAAGTTGAAGAAAACCCAAGCAATAATTTAAAACTTCGGCATAATTTTTTATTCGGCATAGTCAGAATTATACCGAATTCAGGATAATTCTGATCGTGGCAGCCAATATGTTGCTGTTGCAAAGGAATATAAAAACCTGCTAACAAAAGTCAAGGCTTTTTAGCAGGTTTTTAAAGCATCGTCTCTATTTTTGCATCTTTAAGCATCGCAGACAAATTCGTAAATAAAGTCTGTAATTTGGGTCATCTAATGAATGATTCAGAAGTTTTTCTATTCTTGCCAAACGTTTAACGAGACTAGTTCTGTGAAGATAGAGTTCCTGAGCAGTTAATGTTACATTGCATTCGTTGTCCAAGTATCGAATTAATGTGTTTAACAAGTCTATTTTCTTCTTTTTCTCATAATGCTGCAGCCGTTTAATATCAGACGTAAACAGCGATGCTTCTGGAATAATATCTGTACAAATTTGTAAGATATAATCCATGATGTAATCATTGAAATGATATATTAGCTTTGCGGATGATGTGTTGATACAATTCTCGCACAAAAATGTAATCTGTTGATAATACACATCTGCATGAAGCAAGTCTGTCATCTCATTGCTGATAGCTGCAATATATCCCATTTCTTTTAACAAATCTTGAAAATATACAGAAATCTGTTGTTCAATGCGAGGGTCATTTACCTGACTGCGCATTATGCCAATAATATTTCCATTATATACAGTGGCAAGTATGTGCGGAGGTATTGAAAGATTCAGCATAGAACCATAATCTCAGCCTGAAGAGCTCTTGCCTCTTGACTTTTCTCAAGCCGGAATAGAGACCATGCTTCATTTTCCTGTAAAGAAAGCTGTGCATATTCCTCACTGCTTAGGGACTGGTTTGTAAGAATATGATATAGGGATTGACCGTGCATAGCATAATTGTTCGCATTTTGTAAATTTTTTAAATATACTTTGCGAAATAAGTTAAAAAAGGCATTGGCCAGGAATAAATCTTTGTCATCAAAGGGTCTATGCGGATCTTCAATAAAAAAACTGCAACAGGCAAAATGTTCCATGGCATAGATATTATAGCAGTAGCAAAGTCTCTTTTATTAAAAAACAGTATTGATAGTGATTCCTTACCTATATACTATTGCAGTAGTAAAAACTTATCAAATACGCAGAAAAAACTAACTTGGTAATATAATCCTTACTGGAGGAGTGAGAATGAAAGAGGTTAACTACCAACATGATGAATGCCCTGTGCAAAGGACATTGAACTTATTTCAGGGAAAATGGAATCTGAGAATCATTTACGAATTATAAAAACAGGAAACGCAGGGACTTGTTTTAAGACAACAGTTTAACGAGGTACTGCCTCATGTTGAATATTAATGAGGATAAGGAGGTTATCAGAAATGACAGAAAGAGAAAAAATGATAAGTGGAAAGTTGTACAATCCAACGGATAAAGAATTGGAACAATTACGCCTGAATGCGCGTAAATTAGCAAGAAAATATAATTTGACAGATGAAGATCAGCAAGAAGAGCAAATGCAGATATTACGACAATTATTGCCAGCAACAGAGGAACTTCCGTATTTGCAGGCGCCTGTTTATTTTGATTGCAAATTACGCTCAAACGGAATGCCAGTTCCGCTACTGCGGAACGGCTATTCCATTTTTAACGGTACGAAGTACCGCTAGATGATATC
>NZ_JAOQJL010000046.1:0-26755 GCF_025566965.1 Blautia ammoniilytica
TGAAGTTCCAAAACCAATTTTGATATCCTATTTTCAATTTAGGAACGCATTATTTATCGTCTTACTAAAGTATAGCCCTCCGGCGAAAGTTCAATCGCCGTAACCGTCTCCCCAAAAGCCGCCGCCCAGGAATCAAAATGTCCGAGGCCCATTTTCTGGATTGTATCATATTGTAAATACCGCATGATGGTGTAGAGTTCAACCATACTATTGGACACTGGGGTCCCCGTTGCAAAGGTAACTCCTTTTCCTCCGGTCAGTTCATCTAAATACTGGCATTTCATAAACATATCGGAGCTTTTCTGTGCGTCCGTCTGGGCGATTCCGGCAATGTTCCTCATTTTTGTGTAGAGGAACAAATTTTTATAATTATGGCTCTCATCCACAAAGAGCCTGTCTACGCCAAGCTGTTCAAAGGTCACCACATCGTCTTTCCTCGTCTGGTCATTTAATTTATCCAGTCTTGTCTGCAGGGATTTTCTTGTCTTTTCCATCTGCTTGACTGTATAACGGGTTCCCTCCTGCCCTTCTGCATCCTCAATCGCCATAGTAATATCACGAATCTGTTTCTCAATCGCTGCCGCCTGACGTTCTACAGAAAGAGGAATACGTTCAAACTGGCTGTGCCCGATGATAATGGCATCATAATCCCCGGTAGCAATCCGGGAACAGAATTTCTTTCGGTTGGCAGGTTCAAAATCCTTCTTTGTGGCAACAAGGACGTTTGCCCCCGGATAGAGCCGCAAAAAATCACTGCCCCACTGTTCTGTCAGATGGTTCGGCACCACATATAAATTTTTCTGGGATAATCCAAGCCTTCTGCTTTCCATACCTGCCGCAATCATCTGGAAAGTTTTTCCTGCACCGACACAATGGGCAAGCAGTGTATTATTTCCATATAAGATGTGGGCAACCGCATTTTTCTGATGCGGCATCAGCGTGATTTCCGGTGTCATACCCGTAAACTGAATATGGCTTCCATCGTATTCACGTGGACGGCTGCTATTGAATAATTCATTATACTTTTTGCATAATGCCTCTCTTCGGTCTATGTCACGGAAAATCCACTCTTTAAAGGCTTCCTTTATCATCTCCTGTTTCTGTTGTGCCAGCATGGTTTCCTTTTTATTCAAAACCCTGTGTTCCCCGTCCGCATCCTCAATGGTATCGTAGATTTTCGTATCACGCAGGTTTAAGGCATCCTCTAAGAGACGGTACGCATTTGCTCTCTGGGTTCCATAAGTAGACTGCACAAGGGCATTACCCCTGTTGTCCATATTTTTCCCGGTAATGTTCCACTGCCCATTAACGGCTGCATACCGGACATCAATCTTGCTTCCCAGATAATAGCCCGGTGTATGAAAGGTTTCCCCCATAAACTGTGTTATATACTCTGTATCAACCCAGGTTGCCCCCAGGCGGACTTCAATCTCCGAAGCATCCAGGTCTTTCGGCTGTACTTTTTTAAGATACTGCACATTGCCTTCATACTCCGGATGGTTTTCGGCAAATCTCTCTGCAATCCCCAGCTTTTCACGTACATTTCCGGACAAATATTCATCCGAGGTTTCCCACTTGTCTGTCAGTGGATTCCGGAAAATTGCGCCTGCCAGTTCTTCCGTGATTTGTTCCTCTGTTTTTCCCGATAATTCTGCCATAAACGGCAAATCCACTTTTGCACGTTCCCCGATGGATACGGCAAGGGCTTCACTGGCGGTATCCACACTGGTCACTGGTTCTGCCCTGCGGATGGTACGCTTGCTGAAAATATCTGCTTTACGCTTCAGCTTTCCTTCCTCATCCAGATATTCCAGAGATGCCAGCAGACAATAGCTGCTGTCCTGCGAAAATGCCCTGCGGTTTGCCGTACTGCTGATCAACCCATACCGGGAAGAAAAACGGTCATACTGCTGATTCAATTTTTTCTGCAGAAGAGCTATCTCTTCATCACTGCCATCCTCCATCTGACACTGGATAAGTTCCTGTGTCACATTTCTCAGCTCAATCATCCCAAGTACACGTTCCGCTGTCAAAGCTGGCAGTTCCACCGGATTCATCTTTGAGTTTTCCCGGTAATATACTTTCCCGTCTACATTTGTAAAACTGAAATTCCTTACCGCCGGGTCTGCCGGAATGGAACGGTCTGTTTCTGTCAGTTCAAAATCGTCCAGTGTATTCTCCGTAATCTCTCCCTGTATATGGCTTATCGCCTCTTTTAACTGTACCGCAAGTTCCATCCCTTCAATGGGTTTTACTGTCACTTCCTGTTTTCCGTACTGTGTACTTTCTACAGAAAGTTCCCCTAACACCATTTCCGGATGACGGACAAAGTAGGCATTCATCCTATATCCTTCCGGTGTTGTATCAAGCTGTACCCATTCCGGCTGTTCCAAAGATGCACAATCTCTTTTCTGGAGAAACAAAATATCTGACACCACATCTGTCCCTGCATTCTTTCGGAAAGCATTATCCGGCAGACGGATGGCTCCAAGTAAGTCAGCACGATTGGCAATATACTGACGGACAGCCGGGTTCTGCTTATCCAGTGTGCCGCTGGAAGTGACCACTGCCACAACACCGCCCGGACGAACAAGGTCAAGGGATTTTGCAATGAAATAATCGTGTATCATAAAATTGTGGCGGTCGTACTTTCGGTCAGCTACTTTATAGCTTCCAAATGGCACATTGCCAATCACACAGTCAAAGAAGCTGTCTGGGTACTGCGCCGTTTCAAATCCCTGCACAGAAATATTATTTTTCTGGTAAAGCTGTTTTGCTATCCTCCCTGAAATGCTGTCCAGTTCCACCCCATACATTTTCAAATCTTCCATGCTCTTTGGTACAAGTCCCATGAAATTTCCAACACCACAGGATGGTTCCAGTACGTTTCCTGATTCCAGCCCCATATTGGAAAGTGCTTCATACATGGCATGGATCACAACCGGAGATGTATAAAAAGCATTTAAGGTAGAAGCCCTCGCCGCCCGGTATTCTTCTGGAGACAGTTCTGAATATAATTCCGTAAATTCCCCTGCCCACTGATTGTTTCCTTCCTCAAACGCCTGTGAAAGTCCGCCCCATCCTACATAACGGGATAAAATTTCCTGTTCCTGCGGAGTTGCCAGACGGTTTTCAAGTTCCAGTTCATGCAGTAACTTCACCGCTTCCATATTGGCACGAAATTTCTGCTTCGGTCCGCCTTCCCCCAAGTGTTCATCCGTAATACGGAAATTAATCAGTTCCGGTCTGATGGTTTCCTGTGCTGTGTCCGCATGTTCCACTGCTTCCGCCTTTTGCTGTTTTGTCGGCTCCTGAAATGGGATTTCCTCTGCTTTTTCTGTCCCTTCTACTGTCTCCGGTACAACTTTCTCCTGCTCTGCTTCTTTCTCTAATGGCTCTTTTTTTTCTTCTTTATCCTGTATATCAGATTCCATCCAATCAAACAAAGACAACTGCTTTCCATTTTCCACCGCTGTTTCCTGCACACGTTCCGGGAAGATGGTATACGTCCCCTCCACATATCCATGTAAGTCCACAAGGAACTGTACCTTTGCTTCATAGCCTTCAAAATCCAGTGGTAAGGATGCAAGGGCGGCATCCATCTTTTCCACTAATTCTGCTGCTGTTTCCGTATCTTCCAGTGCTGCAGCCAGTTCAATTCTTGCGTCATCATGGAAAAAATCATCTGTAAACGGACGTTCTGTTTCTTTTGGCAGACGGGCATAAAAACTAAGGATACGGTTTACCATCTGTTCCCGTTCGTATCCCGGCATTCTGGAATAATCTGCAGCTTTTAGAAATTTATCATTTTCAATCAGATACGTTACCCTCTTCGCTACCTGCGGCCATTTCAATAGTACCTGCGTATCCGGGTTTCCAAAACTTCCCCTCGCCAGCTTTAATCCTTTTCCGTTATAGTCCGCATGAGAATCATCCGCACCGTCAAGTGCATGACTGCATCCGCCTGTCCCGTACCGTTCCTTTAAAAAATCTGCCATTTCCTTTTCCGTTTTATTCTGGAGATAAAAAGCATAGGTACTCAACCTTCCATCTGAATAGGAACCGCCACGGGCAAGAAACGAATCTATCTCATCCTGTGTAATAAACAGCGGATGTTCCTCCCATGCAAATCCGTCTCTTGCGCCAAATGGCACTGCCTCTTTTGCAAATTTTTTAAACTGTGCCGATACCTTATCCGGACGGTAGAAATGAAAACGCATGATGTCTTTGTCCTCCGCATAGGCCAATGCTGCGCCCTCCAGGCGCTCGTTTATTTCCGACAGATATTCCGGCTGTGCCAGCAGTTCACTGAGGTTTTTTACCGTATCCGGGAATCCATGATGAAAAATCTCTGTGTCACCAAACACAATCTCTGCTACGCCTTCCGCCATATCGTGTTTCATGTATGCCAATACTGTCGCATGTTCTTCCAAAGCATTCAAACGTGCCGCATCCAGCACCACCTGGGGAGCGTATTCCCCCTGACGCAAAAGCTGGTGGATACGCCCGCTTACCTCTTCCCATGAAAGAAATACCTTATCCAAAATCCTGTCCGTTACCGTATGCCCCACTGCAACCTGCATTCCCAGCTCATCAAACCAGACGGAATACTCTGTACCGTCAATGACAAGTCCCTTTCCGCCTGTTCCATATTCCCGGCGTACAAATTCTGTATATTCCTCCGGTGTCTGCTCAATCATAAAATTATAGATGATACGAAGCTGGCTTCCTTCCCGGTTGCCGCCCACACGCAGCACTTCATCCACCACATCCGGGGATATGGAAATCTCCCCGGCATATAATGCAGCCATACGTTCCTCAATCTCCCGTATCTGTTCCTTTGCAGTCGGAAGTGCAGGCAAAGAAAAAGCAGAGGCTTCTATCTCCTCTGCTTCACTCAAATCCTGTTCTGTTGTTTCTTCACTTAACTGTATACCAATTCCGTCAAGATGCTCTCCTCCGCCATCGCTGTCAGGCTGTTCATATGGGCTGTCCATGCCATCGGATCGCTCTCCTTCTCCGGAGCCGGATAACGTTCCAGCAGCCCTTTCATCAGTACTTCCATTCTCTCCTGCGCTGCCTTCTCGGTCTGTGCCAGATGATTCTCCAGTTTCCCGGTCAGCATCATACTCTGATACCAGTTCTTCCGATGTTCCTTCAGAAATGTCTTCCGAAGCATCCCGTATTTCCCGATTGCCACTGTCTCCTCTTTGATTATCAGGTTCGGAAACAGATAATCTCCCTTTCTGTGATAGGTCAGTTCCATGTTCTATCTCTCCTTTGCTCTTACTTTTGCGAATTAACGTGTTAAATTCATTATAGCCGATGTAGTTTTGATCTGCAACCGTTTTTTCCTGTTCTTCCATTTGGATTTTTCGTATGGTTTTCCCAATATCCATAAGTATAGGCTCCACAAGCTGACTGACTGCATTTCCAAGAAATGATAAAACCGAAAGTCGGTTAAAATCCGTAATCCCGAAAAAATGTTCCTCCTCCAGATATTCCATTGGGTCAATACCACATCGGCGTGATAAAATATAAAAAGCACTGTTTGAATACAGTTCCCGGAACATGACACGGATACTGTCCTCGTCCAGTCCATACAGGAAACTGTCCTCAATCTCATACTGCAGCCCCTCCATCGCTTCCTCCAGATTCTCCTCTGCCATATAAGAAGCTACTGCCATCAGTGCATTGGAAAGGCTTTCCGTATCTCCCCCTTCAAGCCCATAGGCATCTGCCAGATGGTCTAGCACCGCCTCCTCCTGTTCTTTCTGGAGCTGCCACAAATTCGGTGTCCTTCCGCCTTTTACCATGTGTGTGTCTGAAACATCAAATACATAACGAAGCTGCCGTCTCGGTCCTGTGTCATCTATCAGGGCGATTCCTTTCGCCCCACGATTTACCCATCGACCCATCCTCTGATTCCATGCTTCCAGTGACACACAGGCGGTTGCATCCGGACGCTGGGCATGGATCAGAAGTGTATCCGAGAACGGATAGCGGTACAGCTTTGCCGCCGTATCCAGATACTTCATCCAATCCTTCGGTGAACTGCTCACATCCTTTGCCGTGTATTCCGCCAGTCCCCTTATCTCCTGCAATCTTGCCATGATAATCCACCTCTTTCTTTTCTATTCCATTTCCATGCTTACACTTTTCCTTTGTATTTTCTGCCTCTTTTTTTAGGAAACTCCATCTGGAAAGCCACCCTTCCCTCACTGGTATCCAACAATAAATCCGCAGAAAATAATTTTCCTGTTTTACGGGAATAAAAATCATCTGCATGGGTACGCCCACCTGTCAAAAGCTCCACTGCCATCTTTTTGTCAAGCTGTTTTCTCATACCGGAAAGATAATGGTTTTCTTTCCACAAGGCAAAGGAACACTCCCGGCTGGAACAGTAAAAATTCTGTTTTCCCTCATATACCGGGCTGCCGCAAAGCGGGCAGATGCCAATCTGTTCCCTCGGATGGAATCGCTGCAGTTCTTCCTCCGGTATTTCTTTACATCCCTCCATGACAGTTTTTACAAGTTCTGTAACCCCTTCCAGAAACTCTTTGCCATCAAGCTGCCCTCTTTCTATCAAAAGCAGGCGGTTCTCCCATTCTGCTGTCATGGCGGCAGATTTCAGATACGTTGGAATCACTGCCGTCAATGCTTTTCCATCCACTGTTGGAAGTATCTGTTTTCCTTTGCGGAGGGCATAACCGGAAGACACCAGCTTTTCGATAACAGCAGCTCTTGTGGCAGGTGTGCCAAGCCCTTTTTTCTCTGTTTCTGCATCAAACTCTTTGTTTCCTGCAGTCTCCATTGCCATTAACAGAGTATCTTCCGTAAATGCTTTCGGAGGTGATGTAAAATGTCTGTCTGCCTCCGCCTGTATACGGGAAAACTCCATCCCCTCCTGTAGATTCTCTTCCAATAATTCCTCTTTATTTGTATCCGTTTCTTCCTCTCCTGATTTTTTCAGGGATGCCCTAAACCCGGTGGCAATTTTCCAAAATCCAGGTTCTGTCATACGCTTTCCTTTTGCCATAAATTCATGTCCCGCACACTGTACCGTAATCTGTGTTTCTTCATATGTACATTCTTTGGAAACTGCCTGAGCAAGACGCTGTCCGATCATACAATATAGGTTCCTCTGTTTTTCCGTAAGCTGTGAGAATCCTTTTTTGACCGATTCCTTTGTAGGAAGCAGTGCATGGTGGTCAGAAACCTTGTCATTATTGATAATTCTGCCTACATCGTATCCCATATTCCCCTCTAAAAAGGGCAGTATCTCCGGCAGCACCTCCAAGAGTTCCATCGTTGACTGTTCCATATCTTCCGTAATATACTGGCTGTCTGTACGGGGATAAGTTACCAGCTTGTCCTCATAAAGTTCCTGAAGCTCCTGTAATGTTTCCTGTGCTGTGTACCCAAAGAATCGGTTTGCCTCCCTCTGTAATGTCGTAAGGTCATAGAGTTTCGGCGGCATCGTTTTCTTCTGCTTCTTTTCTACCTTTACAATTACCGCCTTTTCTCCCTGACAGCTCTCTGCCAGTCTCCTTGCTTCTGTCTCTTCCTTAAAATTTTCAGATACCGCAGTAAATCCATCTCCTGTAAGCGTAACTTTGTAAAAAGGTTCTTTTACAAAAGTATCTATTTTTTCCTGCCGTTCCACCAGCATGGCAAGCGTTGGCGTCTGGACTCTTCCGATCACCAGACGTTTATAATATTTCGTTGTAAAGGCTCTGGTTGCATTCATGCCGATAAGCCAGTCCGCCTTTGCCCTGCACACAGCAGCTTCACAGAGATTCCCATACTCCCTGCCGTCCTTTAAATGAGCAAATCCGTCACGAACTGCACCATCCTCCATCGAACTGATCCACAGTCTTTTTACGGGAAGCCTGCTTCCGGACAAGTCATAAACACGCTTAAAAATCAGTTCCCCTTCCCTTCCGGCATCACAGGCATTCACCACATACTCTAAATCCGGACGGTTCAGCAGTTTTTTCAATACCTCAAATTGTTTTTTCTTATCCCTTGCCACCGCAAGCTGCCAATGTTCCGGTAAAATAGGAAGCTGTGAAAACTCCCATTTCTCATAGCGGCTGTCATATACCTCCGGGGACACGTATTCCGCCAGATGTCCGAGACACCAGCTAACGATACAGTCTGCACCTGACAGATAACCATCCTGTCTTTTTCCTGCTCCCAATACTTTCGCCAATGTCTGAGATACACTGGGTTTCTCTCCAATCACTAAATACATTCCATTCTCCTTTCCAAAAAAGGACAGCCGTTTTCTTTTCGGCTGCCCTTTTCCTATCCATCCTTAACTTTGTTTTTTATTCTTCTGTGTCATCCTCGTCCATGTGGTTTTCAGAATCTTCGTTGATGTAATCTCCTTCATAAAATTCCAAATCCTCATCTCCGGCATCCTCTTCCTCTTTTTTAGGCTTTACAACCTTAAAATAATAAACACCACCGCATCCTGCTACGGCAAGCAGCGCAATGGCAAGCAACGCCCCGGTATTAGTCTCTTTACTTTCTTTTTCCGGCTCCTTTTCCGTTTCCTCAACTGCAGGTTTTGTCTCCGGCTGTGGTGTAATGACTGTTGGCTGTTCTGTTTCCTGTTTCTTTGTTTCCGTAACAAACTCTGCCAGATCATCCTCATCAATCATGGAAAGCATATATACGTTTTCTTTGTTACTGGAACGGTCCAACACAAGAAAAAACGTATTGCCGTTCTTTGTCTGTACCGTAAGGAACTCTTTTGTGCTGTCCCCTGATTTATCATCTGCCAGACTTCCGTTCCCCGGAACAGAAAAAGGTGTTTCCTCTGTCTTCGGCGGTTCTTCCTCCTGTACTGGCGTCTCTGTTGGCGCAGGTGCTTCCACCGCCTGCTGAGCCGCTTCATCCGTAAAGGCAAAGGCAGTCGTGGCAGGCAAGACCATCCCTGCCGCCACTGTAAACGCTGCCAGCCACTTTTTAATTTTCATTCTCACGATGTTCATCCTCCTTTTCTTCTGCCCTATGTCCCGGCAGTTTTCTTTCTTCTGCAATATCCTTCCAATCCTCTTCTTTTTTTGTATCCGGCACAGTAGTTTCTTCCGTCAGATACGGAAAAACAGCCGTTCCATTCTGGATTTTGTCCAATACTACCAGAAGTTCCCGGCTGTTTAATTTCATGGAACGGATACTTTTAATAATCTCCGCATCCTCCAACTGCTTTTTTCGGATATTCAGTTCCCTTAAATGTTCCTGCCACTCGGTAATTCTTTCCTCTGTTTTCTGGATTTCATCCAGAACCTTTTTTAATTTCATATTCACTTTCTTAACCTCCTACTGGATTCTTCCAAACGCCATGAAATGTTCCTGCCAATATGCAGAACTGATATTCGCATACTGGATGGGATTGCCGCAGTGGATCATCATGTTGTCTCCTACATAGATTCCCACATGACTGGCTCCCGGCGTATTGTAAGTACCCTGAAAGAAAATCAGATCTCCCGGTTTTGCTTCGGACGGCGATACATATGCACAGCAGGAACGAAGCCCGTCTGCCGTCTGCCTTCCTACATTCCAGCCGTTTCCGCAGTTATTGATTACCCAACTGACAAATCCGGAACAGTCAAAACTGGTACTGGGCGAAGCGCCGCCCCACACATACGGGTATCCCAGATATTTTTCTGCTTCATGGATCATGTTTGCAAATTTTTCATCTGACAATGCCTCTGCCGGAATTTCATAGCCAAAACCACCGGAACCTCCGCCACTGGGCAGCGTATTTACATCAAACAGATAATCACGGTTCCCATATGTCAGATTGTAATAATCATACCGCTGTTCTTCCTCGTCATTCATTCTGTTTCTGAGCACAGTATCCAGATTATGGTTTGTCAGCACTGTTTCCAGCCTGTTTACCTCTCTGGTACTGGTCACTTCCACTTCCTGACTTCCATTGTCATCTGCTATGTATGCTTCCCATGTCTGATGTCCGTGTGCAGAAGCGGCTGCATGGTCTCCATAATAAACATCGAACTGCACCCCGTACTGGTCAAAAGCGCCTGTATCTTCTACAACATACTCCACACCATTCATCACAATCTTCGTGCCCAGAGGTACAAAAGGATTGGAAGCGTCTACCGCAATCGTGTGGTTTGCCTGCGGCATGGCTCCGCTGGCTGTCGATCCGCCGGACCAGACGCCGCAGCAGATCGGACAGTTGCAATATCCACTGGTTACTACCTGTCCCAGTGATTCCCCAACCCGTACCGTCTGTGTTTCTGTCACTGTTTCACGCACACTCTCCGTATGTATGCTGTACTGTTCCCGGAAGATTTCTTCAATCTCCGAAGCCACCTGTGTATATGTAAAATCCCCGTATTTAACTGTCAGGTAGGAGATAAGGTGGTATGGATTATGGCTGATTTCGTCTACCTGATAGCGGTATTCCTCATATTCTGGATGTGTGGCTTCCATGCTGTTAATCTGATTATTCAATGCCGCTTCAAGCTGTGCATAAGCATTTTCTGCCGCATAAATATCTTCATCCTCGCTGGCATAGGTGGTAGAAATAATTGTGGTACTGCCGCCCTGAATGCTGGCGCTGCAGCTGCTGAGTGAGGCTGCCATCACTGCGAACAACAATACGCAGACACCTATACCTGCGAAAATTGCCCGGTTCCTGCAAAGAATCTCCTGCAGTACCTTCTTTGCTTTGACCGCAATGGTTTCTGTAACCCGGATGGTATCCTCCGTTGCTTTTTTCCCTTCCTTCGCCGCAGCATAAGCCTGTTTGTAACGCCTTTTCTGCCAGAAGCGTAAAATAGCATTCTTCTTTGACTGTTCCACCTCGGCAGCGTGTTTCCCCACTTCTTTTCCGCTTTTTTTCATCGCCTCAAACTGCAGGCGGCCCGCTTCCGCTGTTTTTTCTGCCTGCCGTTCCGTGTGCAGGGATTCCTGCAGTCTGCGGCTTGACCGGGAAACGGCATATCGGACAGTCTTTTCTCCCAACAGTTCCGCTTTATGTGCCCCTTCCACTGCCGCATTTTCCTGTTCTGCTTCGTGACTCTTCCCATGAACATAAGCAGATGCAGCAACAGTACCTGCTGAAACAGCCTTCTTTGCCATCCCAATTCCGGCTCCCTGTATCATCCCGCTGCTTTCATCCCCAAAAGAAAGTCTTCCTGCCTGTTTCTTCTGTTCTTTATGGAGCTGTTCCCGCTTTATCTTTCCCTTGATTTCCTCACGGAACCCTTCCATCGACTGCTCCGCTGTTTCCTGGTTCTTACGAAAACGGGAAGATTCTTTTTCTTTCTGAGCCGTCTGTTTTTCTTCTGCCGTTTTTTCTGCCCTTTCTCTTCGGACATAGGACTGCACCTGCTGTTTTTTTCGGCTATGGCTTGTCCATGCAGCAGCTTCTGCATATTCCCTCGCCCCGGACGGATGCCCCCTGATACTTTCCACACGGGAAGAATAATCAGACAAACGTTCCCCTGTATTGCTGTCTGCTTCCTCTATTTCTTCCTGCCATCTGGCACTCTCCGATTCCGGTATCCGCATTTTTCTGGAAGCCGCCCGTTTTTTTCCACTTTTCTCCATGTCCTGCCCGACTGTTTCCGCAGCTTCTGTTCTGCCTGCTTTTTCCGAATACAGCTTCTTTTTCGCAGACTTCGTATCTTCCGCCCTTTCTCCCCGCTTTGAAAAATCTTCCATATCCTCTGCCTGTGTTGCGCAGAAAAAATCATCTGTTTCCCGGTTACTTACCCGGATGGATTTTCTGCTGTGCAGATTTTCCTCCTTCAGTCCATCCCGGCTCATTTTCTTTACGGTTTTGTCTCTTGCCCTGTACTCATGCTCCTGCATGATTTCTCATCTCCTTACATATATGGCTGTGCATACTCTTCCCATTTTTCCAGTGTCGCATCTGCCATTTTCGGAATGGAGGCAGCAAATTTCCATGCCTCCGGCGGCAGGGGATTTCCATGAAGCATCAGAAGATGCAGCATAGAACTCTGCATGTCCACCAGTGCCGCAAGATAAATCAAATCCTCCGGCATATGGGAAAAGACCTCTTCTCCATTGCTGTCTTTTCCATTCTCCAAAAGCATTTGCAATTCTTTTGGTATATCTTCTCTTTTTACTTTTACGGTGTGAACCATTATTTTGTTATCTCCTTTTCTGCTATTTTCTTTGCCACTACAACCAGCCTTCCGTTTTCCTGCGAATATTCACAAGTGGAAAGTGTCAGCAGCTTCTCTCCATAATCTGCCGTAATCCCGGTATCATAAAATGACCGTTCCTTTACAGCTTCTATAAATGTTTCATATGACTTTCTGTTTTCCGCTTTCGTGAACGTATAATAGGCAAAATCACTTCCCGTATAAACCGGAGTGGAAAAGACTGCAAACACCTGATATTTTTCTTCCCCCTGCAGCGTATTGAAAAAAATAAAAGGATGCTCTTTAAAGAACTTCCTCTCACGATACCCTTCCAATGCGGCAAACATCTTTCCGCTGTTCATGTGGTGTCCATAGATGATCAGATTGTCGCAATCTTTCAGGGAACAGTTTTCTGAAAGAAACAAGCTTCCATTTGCAGAGTATTCTCTGAAAAAATCCCGTTTCAGATAATAATTCACTTCTTCCGGATGGTACATAACGGGGTAGTCAATAAGCGTATCCGGTATCGTCAGCCAGCCGATACAATCCTTGTTTTTTTCATGAAGGGCAAGAAGCCCCTCATGGATGAGGTTCTGCTCTTCTTCATCCTGTCGGGGCTTCTCTTTTGTTTCTTCTTTTTGGTTTTCATAAATTTCTTTTAACTGTTCCTGTAAAATATCCGCTTTTTCTTCCTGTTTTGCATAGTCTGCGAGGAAGTGTCCGCTGATTCCCAATAATGCCAGTGACAGAAAACAAAGCAGATAGGCTGCCCATTTTCTCATACGCATCCTTCTCCGATTTTTTTGTCTCCTGACACCTTTTTTATCCGTTCTTCCGCCAGCCTGCAGTATTCCTCGTTCAATTCAATCCCGATATACTGTCGGTTTAACCCTTTTGCCACAGCCCCGGTTGTCCCGCTTCCCATAAACGGATCAAGGACAATCCCCTGTTTTGGGCATCCCGCAAGGATACAGGTTTCCGCCAAACGTGGCGGAAATGCTGCAAAATGTGCCCCTTTATATGGAACGGTATTGATATTCCACACATCCCGCTTATTCCTTAAAGGGTTGATTTCTGTTTTTCCATACCTGCAGGGATTGTTGATCTGCTGTCTGGACATCTGCCCCGGTATGCCGTCCGCATATTTTGTGTTTTCCTTTCTCCCATAGCGGTAACGGATGGCGGTACTTAAAGCAATCGGCTCGGCAACGGCAAGATTGTCGTAAAAATATTTCCCGGACTTTGTAAGCAGGAAGATATGTTCATAACATCGGCTCGGTCGGTCTTTTGCACTCTCCGGCATGGGATTATCCTTCTGCCAGATAATATCACTGCGAAGAAACCAGCCCTCTTTTCTCAGGGTAAGTGCCAGCAGCCACGGAAGTCCCATCAATTCTTTTGGCTTGCAGCCGGACAACCCATGATAGGATTTCCGGCTGTAGCAGTCTGCTATATTAAGCCAGAACGTACCATCTGACCGCAGGACTCTTTTTAATTCACAAAACACAGAAACCAAATGTCCGATATATTCCTCCGGTGCGCCTTCCCTGCCAATCTGGTTTTCCTTTCCATAATCCCGTAAAGCATAATACGGCGGAGAAGTCACACAACAATGGATACTTTCATCCGGCAGACTTTTAGCACCTCCAGACAGTCCCCATTGATAATCGTATCCGTTTTTAACATTCTGCTTTTCCCGCCTTTTCTCCTGTTCCTTCCAAATCCGAAGGTTTGGTTGTCATCAAAGCATACAGACGCAGGGATTTATCAAACTTATCCTTAAACGGGATAATGGTACTGCCATAAAAAATCAATCCCTCTCCCTCGCCGCTGTTGGTCACATAGGAAAGCTGGTGGGGCGAAATGTTCAACTGCTTCGCCAAAATCTGCCTGTCCCCTGCCGCCTGGTTGAGCATATAGATGAAGTCCGAGTTTTCAAATATGTTTTCGATTTCCCGGCTGGCAAGCAAATCCTTGATATTCTGCGTGATTCCTGTCGGGATACCGCCCCATTTACGGAAACGCTTCCAAATCTCCACGGAATAAGCCGCCGTCTGTTCCTCCTTCAGAAGCAGATGGAACTCATCAATATAGTATCTGGTAGATTTATGCAGCGCCCGGTTGACCGTCACACGGTTCCACACCTGATCCTGCACGATCAGCATCCCAAGCTTTTTAAGCTGTTTTCCCAAATCCTTAATATCAAAACAGACAATCCGGTTATTCAGTTCCACGTTGGTACGGTGGTTGAACACCTTTAAGGAACCGTTGACATAGATTTCCAATGCTGTCGCAATCCTCTGTGCCTGAACCTCTTTCTGTTCCCGCAGGCATTGGTACAAATCTCCCAATACAGGCATATTCTCCGGCACAGGGTTTTCAAAATATTTCTGGTATACAATCGGCAAGCATCGGTCAATGACAGACTTTTCTTCTGCTTCAATACCATTTCTGGAACCCATAATCAGCTCACACAAGGACAGAATGAAATCACTCTTAAAGCCCAGCGGGTTATCATCATCAGAATAATCCAGGTTGATGTCCATTGGATTGATGTAATCGTGACTGGTAGGCGAGATATGGATAACCTGCCCTCCAAGTGCGTTGACAAGGGGATAGTATTCTCCTTCCGGATCTCCGATAATAATGTCATCCTGCGTGACAAAAAAAGCATTGGTAATTTCCCTTTTGGCAGAAAAAGATTTTCCGGAACCGGGCGTACCAAGAATCAGTCCGTTAGGATTTTTCAGTTTCTTCCTGTCCACCATGATCATGTTGTTGGAAAGGGCGTTCAAACCGTAATACAAAGATTCTCCCGCCATGAACAATTCCTGTGTGGTAAATGGCACAAAAATAGCAGTGGATGTAGTTGTCAGCGCTCTCTTAATCGGAATCAGATTCAATCCCAACGGAACACTGCTCATCAATCCCTGCTCCTGCATATAGTCCAATCTTCTTAATGAACAATTATATTTCTGTGCAATCCCTCCTGTCTGGAACACCGCATTATCAAGTTCCTGCTTTGTCTTTGCCGTATTTAAAAACAATACCGTCACAAGGAACATCCTTTCATTTCTGGACTGCAAATCTTCCAAAAGACGCTTCGCTTCCCCGCCATACGTGTTCAAATCTGACGGAATGATGTCCATATCGTACCCTGAACGTACTGCTTTTTTCTGTTCTTCTATCTTCATGCGGTTAATATCCGTCACTTTACTTTTTACCAGCTTAATCGCTTTCATCTGATCCAGAGACTGGATATGAAGATTTACAATCAGATTTCTGTCCATATCCAAAAACTCTGCCAGCATCTTATCTGTCAGCTCCGGTGCAAGTATCTGTAAATAAGATGCTGCACCGATGGTATTTCCCATCTGAAAGGTCTTTCCGTCCCGGAACACAAAACTGGTAGGTGCAATAAAGTCTTTTGTCCCCATTCCGCTTCGCAGTACCCTGTCATAAGAGAACTGGAACGGCACTTTTTCTTCCGGGTTAAAGGTTTCATAGAGAATCTGAAGCCGTTCCTCCCCGGACAGCGGATAAGCCGACACTCCGAGAACCTTGAAGTTATTTAAAATATCCGCTTCGATACGTTCCAGCTTCGGCTTTGCTTCCCGGATGTTCTCCGCCTTAATTCCAAATGTAATGTATTTCGTCCGTACCAGGCCATTATTTCCTTTTGCCAGCTGATTTTTTAACATCTGTGCATACTCCATACGCACATCGTCAAATGCGTCATTCTGCGGTCTGATCTGAATAGCGGATTCAAATTCTTTCATACTGCTGTGATGGTTGATAAAGGACACCTGAAAATGGATACTGCTGTCAAAATAATTGAGGAAGTCACACCAGTTTTCAAAAATGGCATTCTTATCTTCGTTCTGTGCCAACTGGTAGTTAATGTCATAAAATCGGATGGTTTTGGAATAATATTTCTCCTGTACCCGGCAGATACCGTCCTTTGCCATTTCCCGGTATGGTATGGATTTCTGTGCCGAAAGACGCTTCTCCTTTTCCTTTTTCAATTCTGCTTTTGAAGGTTTCTTCTCCACAATCTTCTGTGATCCGACTGTATTTCGTCCCTTTCTTTTTCTCCCCGGTTTCTCGGATGCCGCAGAATAATTTACCGTTTTATGCTTTTTCTTTTTTTCCTTTTTTAAAGCGGCTCTTTCTTCTTTTGCTGCCAGCTTTGCTTCTTTTTTAGCTGCCTTTTTCTCTGCTTTTTCCTGCTCTCTGCGCAGCTTCTCATTCATTTTTTCTGCTTTTTTCATAGCCCTTTTTTCACGCCTGGTAAGTTTTCTGGGTGGTTTTCTCCTGCCCCTTCTGCGTTCCAGAGCTTCATAACCGGACACCACAGGCTGTCCCCTTACAAGGCCTGCCATTTTTTCTGTATCATAGGCTTCTGCCTCTCCATAATCCGGATATTCCTCGTCCGCATCATCCAGCCAGCCTCTTTCATAGGCTTCCTGCCTTTTGATATGAGACTGGTACGCCTGTCTATCATTTCCTTTTCTTTTTCTCTGCATGTCCGCTTCCTCCTCTCTTTCTTTTCTCAGTCGTTACTGTTTCCTGTATTTCGTACAGATTCTCAATCTCATACCTGCGGATGGCAGGATACCGCAGTTTTACATGAATGACATTTAAGAGAATCTTTTCCAAAGGCAGGCCGTCCTTTTCATACATGGCAAACATAAATGCCGGAAGCATAAGAATGACCATACCTGTTGCCGCATTGCTTGTTCCAATCCATTCCCTTGTCAGAAAATAAAATGGAAGCCCCACAGCCGCCGCAATCACCAGACAGATAAGCTGCCGTTTCGTGAGGTTTAAAACAACCTTATTTTTTACCTTTGTCAAATCTTTGGGTACTGATACAAATGCCACGATTACCATCTCCTTTCCCTGCATTTTCTAAAATCCGGGACGATGCAGAACCTTCAACTTCATTTCCCCACACATCCCATCCGGATGTTTTCTGCCTTGCAAACAGTTCAATTCTCGGCAGTTCTCCAAATAATTCCACAATCCTCTTCCGGACTTCATCCGGCTTTTTACTGTGCTGTTCCAATGGGCTTATGATAAGCTGAGAGATACTTTTCGATATCCGCTTTGGATGTCCCTTAATCCCAAGCAGACAGATTTCCACATTGGAACGTGTCCAATAGCCCATCCCGAAAAAGAATCCTTTTCCGGATTTATTCTGTTTTACCCATGCAAACCCAAGTGTCTTATAGGTAAATCCCCATGCTTCAAAAAGTTTCATTGCATCCTGAAGCTGCGGAAATGTTACCCATAAAAACAAAGCACAGTCCTTTGCTGCAAGTTCTGCAACAGGAAGTCTGCATATTTCCTGAATACTCATAGTTGGATAGTGGTTTTCTGCCGCCCCCTGTCCCCGGTTCATGTCATATCTCCAGGGCGGATCAGCATAAATAATGTTATATTTTTTCTCCATTGTTTCCTTAGTGTGCATTGAAAATAGAGCGTGACAGGTTTCCGGTTTTCATCAGACTAAAGCAGAGAATGACCGTATATGCCGCCACTCCAAACAATGCTGAATGCATATTGTCTGAAATCTGGATAGTGGATACAAGCACCGCATAAATGCCTACACACACCATCATAAAAAATCCCTGAAATCCGAGTGCCAGAAGCCCCCGGAAATAATTTGTTCCTACCTGCCCCCATTCCCGGTTGGACATGGTTGCAAACGGAATCGGTGCAATCGAAGTATAGAGGTAAATTTCTATCATCCTTCCAAACAGGATGACGGTAATCAGTACAGACATCACCTTCATGCACAGGCTGACCACCATCGTCTCCAGTGCCAGTGTGACCAATTCCCCTATTTCCATAGACTCCATTGCCGTATTCATGGCTTCAATCATGGAATCTACGTTAATAGCTGTTTGCGAATTGATAGAGCCGCCTGCGGCATTTACTACATGCTGTCCCACATCAAAGACTGCCATCGCAATCGTGAAGGTATTGCTGACAAGATAAACTGCCACCCACATCTTGAAAAAATACTTGAAAAACATCCAAGTATCTATCTCGTGCATATTATTTTTCTCTGTCAGCATGGTAATCAGTTCATAACACAGGACAAATGTAATAATCACGCCTGCAATCGGCACAATGACCGAATTGGAAAGATTCTGTATCAGACTGAAAATACTTCCATTCCAGCCTTGCGGGGTTTGTCCGACCTGCGCAGCGATTTCTCCTGTCTTTTCATTGACATCGGTAAACATGGTTGTCAGGTTGGACGTGACCATCCCCGTCAAAAGCTCCCTCATCCATTCCTCGATTGCTTCAAAAATGCCATCGAACATGGGTGGTTCTCCTTTCCTCTATGCTTAAAACAGTCCTCCCAGAAGCGGGATAAGCTGTGTTCCGATTAACACAACCCCTCCTCCGGCCATAAGCTGTTTTATCCCCAATTAGGTGTAAAAACTCTGCTCGATGGCGGGCGGCGGCGTACAAAAAATCTATATGGTGTTGTTAAGAGAACCGTCCCGGGGGACAGGTCAGGCAGTGACCTGTTCCACCTCCGGGATGGGTTTGAGATTAAAATGAATTTCGATAGAAATGTGTCTTGTTTTATCTTCGTCAATGCGCTCATGCACGACGATTTCTTTGATTAAGCGGTTGAGGGTGGCTGCGTCCAGCTCTGTGATGTTGGCGTATTCCTGAATGGCTTCCACCCATTGTTTTGCGTCATTGGCAAGCTGGACTTCATCGGACAGCCGCTTCCTGCCCTCGGACACTTTTGTTTTAAGCTCCGTCTGCTCGGTCTGTGTCCTTTCCAGCATGGTGTTGAAGTTCTGCTCACTGATACGCCCTGCAATCATATCCTCATAAAGCCGCATTACCATTTTGTCCAGAACCTCAATCCGTTCCTCGTTCCTTGTAAGGGAGCGTTCCATTGCTTCCCGCTGTTCCCGCTGCTCGGCTTCACAGGTATTGGTCAGGCGGTCGGCAACCGCTTCCCCGTCCATCAGGGCAGCTCTGGCACATTCCCGTATTTTCCGCAGCACATGGCTGTAAAGGGTGTCATAGTCAATCCGGTGCTGGGTGCAGTGGTTCTTTCCAAAGGCATTGTAGGTCTTGCAGGAGTATATCCGCTGGGGATGTTTTGCGTTTGTGTAGCGTATCGTCAGCGACTTCCCACACTCGCCGCATTTTAGCAGTCCGGCAAACAGGCTGATTTCATTGGTCTGCCCCGGACGCTGGCGGGATTTCAGCTTGTTCTGCACAATGTCAAAACTCATGCGGTCAATCAGCGGTTCATGCTGTCCCTCCACCACAATCCAGTCCTCCGGCTTCTTTTCCCCAATCGTGCCGATTTTGAAGCGGTAGTCTTTTTTCTGGGAAGCAATCGCCCCGGTGTAGACGGGATTCATCAAAAGGTCTTTGATAACGGAGAAGTCCCACATATACCGCCCGTTTTCCGGGTCTTTCTTTTCCCATTTGGTGCGGGTATTGCGAAGCCCCCGTTCCCGGTTCCACCATGTGGGGCAGGGGATTTTTTCTTCCTCCAGCCGTCTGCGGATATAGTTCGGACCATGACCGTTCAGGGCATATCCGAAAATCAGCCGCACAATCGGGGCGGTTTCCTCGTCAATGAGCAGATGGTTTTTGTCCTCCGGGTCTTTCCGATACCCAAACGGGGCAAGACACCCGGTAAACTGCCCTTTCTGCGCTTTCAGAAGATAAGAGGAATGGACTTTCTTGGAAATATCCTTGCTGTACATCTCGTTCAGGATATTTTTGAACGGGGCAATGTCGTTGTTATCCCGCAGGGTGTCGATACCATCATTCATGGCGATATAGCGGACACCGTTTCTTGGGAAAAAGTCCTCAATCAAATGCCCGGTTTGCAGATAGTTCCGCCCCAGTCGGCTGAGGTCTTTCGTGATGACAAGGTTGATTTGCCTGCGCTCAATGGCTCTCAACATTCTCTGTAAATCAGGACGCTCCATATTAAGACCTGTGAAGCCATCGTCCTGATAGACTGCCACAACCTCCCATCCCTGCTTTTCGCAGTATTTTTCCAGCATATCACGCTGGTTTGCGATACTGGCACTTTCGCCTTGCAGGTCATCGTCCTTTGACAGTCTGCAATAGACCGCTGCACGATAGCCCCCGGCAAGTGCCTTTCCGATTGTTCTATATTCCATTTCGTTCATCATAGCCATTTACCCACACAATCCAGACGGTATCTGGCTCTTTTGAACCTCATCTTCATTATACTTCAAATCTTTCTTTTTAGCAAGATATCCTTTTGTATTTGTCTTTCCGTATTTCTGGGAAATCAGGCTGACGAACACATCGGTTGCGTCCAGTTCCCCGTCAAACACCGTTGTAACATGAATCTCTGTTTTGCTTTTTGCCATAGGCAGTTATCCTCCATACATGAAAATAGCCAGACAGAGGGTGTCGGCAACGAAGTCCGGCAACGGACTTCAAAAGACCTTGCAAACAATCTCAATCTGGCGATGGTTACTATTTATACTTTTCTTTTATTTTTCTGTTGTTTTGGTTGTCATAGGGGAGAAAAGCCGATAGTTTCGGGATTTTCCCCGGCAACCGGCTCGGCAACGGGATAGCAACATGGGGTGCAACGGGCTGTCATTTTCAGAATGGAAGCTCCATCTGTTCTGTGACCTCCACAAAACCGTCCATCGTTTTTTCAGACGGGTTGCCGGAGTCCGTTGCCAGGTTTTCACGCTCCCAGCCCTTTTGTCTGCCATATTCGGAAAACATTCTTGGGTTCGGGAAGTACCGCCAGCCGGTAATGCACTGGTTCATAATCTCGTTGATTTCCCGGATTTCCCATTGCTTCGGCTCGTCAAAAGCATGGTTCAAGGCTTCCTTATAGAGCTGCTTGGAGCAGACCATGTTCCCGGTGTACTTATCAAGATACGCCTGTATCATCCCGGCTTTGGTGTCCTCCGGCATAAAATCCCGCTGGTGTTCTTTGAGATACCGCTGCATGGTGGGGCTGAAAGCCAGCTTGAACCTGCCGCTTCGGTAAATCTCCATTGCTTCTGCCCACATCTGCTCGATATAGGCTTTGGAAGCAGCTTCGTCCTCCAAAATGTGAACCTCGGCTTGCTCTGGGTACACCATGACAGGGATAAAGCGGCGGTTGCCGGAACGGTCAAGGGGCAGGAAGTCAAGGGCATTGGAAGTGCCGCCAAACACGCACTGACGGGGGCGGTCTGCCGGGTGGGTTTCATAGGGTATCTTGTAAACCTCTTTCTGCCGGCTTAAAAATGACTTGATTTCTTCGATGCTCTTGGCGTTGGCGGTTGCCATCATTTCCGACATTTCGATCATCCAGTGACCTTGCAGCTTGCGGTACACATTGTCATCGTCCAACTTCCGCAAATCATCGGAGAACCACTCGTCCCGGACTGCCAGCAGACGGAAGAAGGTGGACTTGCCAGCCCCCTGACCGCCTACCAGACAGAGCATGATTTCAAATTTGCATCCCGGCTGAAAGGCTCGTGAGATTGCACCCAGCAGGAACAGCTTCAACGCTTCATAGGTGTAATCGTCTGCGTCAGCCCCCAGAAAGTGCCGCAGGCAGAAACGGATTCGCTCTGTCCCGTCCCACACAAGGGTATTGAGATAGTCCCGGATGGGATGGTACTTGTTTTCATTCGCCACAATCCCGATGGCGTTATCAATCTTCTTCTCATTGGTAAGCCCGTAGGTTTCTTCCAGATAGAGAAGCAGATACTTCATGTCCGTATCGTTCAGGGCGGTGCTTTCCCTGTGGAAGCCGATGGGCTTTATGATGTCCTTGCGGTCGGTCAGGATGTTGTATGCGATAGCCCCGGAAAGCAGCGGGTCACGCTGGAATACGGTCAGGCAGTTCCGTATGCTCTGACGGACACCGCCTTTCTCGGTAGTTTCCAGCCCCGCCTTGATTTCCTCAACGCTCTGGGGCGGCTGCATGGCGTTCATGGTGTTTTTTAGTTCTTGCTGCGTCTGCGGCTGCAAGCTCTGCCATTCGCTGTTCAAGCTGTATCACATCCTTTCCGTATTCCGTAATCAAAGCCGCTTTTTCCTCTGTTTCCCCGAACAGCAGCACATCCAGCAAATATTCCACATGGTCTTGCTTCTGTAAGGCTTCCACAAACCGGAGATGAAAGGCTTCCTCCGGGGAGTGCGGGGCATATTCCTTTCTCCATGCCCGGAGCAGATGGAGATAATCAGCAAGAATACGGAAGCAGCGGCTCTTTGCTTCCTGAAACTGTTCCTCCGGGGATTTCTGCCGAGGCTTGGGCTTTTTTGCCTTTCCCGGCGGCTTCCAGTCCTCATAGGAAAGCCCGAAGTCATTTGCCAGCTGTACGGCGGCTTCTTTCTTTCCCAGCCCATACAGGGCGGCGGCAAAATCAATCACATCCCCATCCGCACCGCAGCCGAAGCAGTGGTAACGCCGATCCAGCTTCATGCTTGGGGTTTTATCGTGATGGAACGGGCAGCAAGCCATCCCGTTCCGACCTACATGGATTCCATAATGCTCCGCAGCCTGTCTTGTTGTGACGGACTGCTTCACAGCTTCAAATACATTCAAATCTATCCCTCCTTGAAAATAAGAAAAGCACCTGACATTCTCTGATTGAAAATGGCAAGTGCCTGTTAAAGTTCCATATCCTGTTGTCTGTGTTTCTTCTGTGCCGGGGCGGTTCTTTGTGCTTTTTTCTCGTCAGCCTTATCCTGCAAGACTTCTTTGATAGGCTGTTTCTTGGGCGGCTCTTTGCTTTCTTCTGTGCCGGGTGTTGCTTTCCGTACCCAGTAGCGGATGTCCCGCAGTTTCCTCAAATCCTCCTGTACCTCGGTCAGCGGTACTTTCAGCTCTGCGATTTCGCTAAGAAGCATTTCCTGCTCCTGTTGCAGCTCATTTTTCGTTTTATCCTTATCGTCCGGATGCTTGGCAAGATAGGCGGCGGCTTTCGCATATCGGGCAACCTCCGGGTGTTCCTGTTTGAATTTCTCCTTTGTTTTCTTAAAAAATATCTTCTGGTACTTTTCATAGACAGGTTTACATTCCTTGCAGGCTGTCCGGCTGGCAAGAATCCCGTCAATCACTTTGCTGCGGGCTTCCTTTTGCTTCATCTGATTGCGGTAATCTGCGGCTGATTTCCCGGAAGATTCCAGAAAGGCTTCTAAGTCCTCCACAGTGGAAAGCCCCTTTTGCCGGAGATAGGACAGGGCTTCGCTGACTGCCTTTAAGTCCTGTGAAGTCCCCCGGTTCTGTCCAGCCCTTGTCCAGTCCTTCCGTTCTTCCTTTCGTATCTCCATATACTTCATCAACAGATTGGGAAGAAGTGTTGCTTCCTCCGCCGCTTTTTGTGCAAGCAGCTCTTTCCGTTTTTCTCCCAGCTCGGTAATCCAGCCTTTGAGGTTTTGGATAAGCTGCCGGATGGATTTCATCAGGCGGTTGGCGGCTCTGATTTCCCGGTTCAGGTTGCCGATATTCGTCTGGATACCACGCTTTTCCATCTGCCGGACAGCAGCCCCCTCATGGACAGTAGGGACAATATCAAGCCCCTGTCTGGCATAGGAACGCAAGTCCACACGCTCCGGGCGGTCATTGGCTTCCAGATAGCGGTTCTGGATGACCTCCCATTCATGCCGCCAGATTTCACAATACTTCTGGTCGTTCCAGTCCACCGTATCCTCCTTGTGGCTTTTCCATCTGCCGGATGGCAGCTTTATCCGTTCCCCATTCTCATCAAGGTCATAAACCTTGCGGCTCTTGGGAAGCCATTTCCCATGTTCGTCCATTGCCCTCATAGTGAGCAGGACATGGGCGTGGGGATTATGTCCCGGCGGATGGGGGTCATGGATGGCAAAATCAGCAATCATGCCTTTGGAAACAAACTGCTTCTGGCAGAACTCCCGGACAAGGACAGCGTACTGGTCGGGCGGTATCTCTCTTGGGATGGTAAGCACCCACCGCCTTGCAAGCTGGGAGTTCCATTGTTTTTCCACCGCTTCGGCGGCATTCCATAGGGTATTGCGGTCTGCATACGACCGTGGGGCATTTGCCGGGAGCAGGATTTCATTGTGGACGATACCACGCTTTTCCGGGTAGTGCTTCACTTGCTGGTCGTATTCACAGAACAGCTTTTCGCCGCTTTGGTAAGCAGCGGCGGCAACCGCAGACTGCCGCTGGCTTCGCTGCACAATCGTGATTTCATTGTGTGGACAGGGCATTTCGTGTCCCTCCTTTCTATGCTTGGTGGATGGGGTGGCGTTTTACCACCTCATTTTGGGCAGAAAAAAAGCAGGAGACCTTTTTCAGATTTCCTGCTCGGTGTGCCGCTGTGTGAGCGGCGGGTATTTAGTTGTAAAAGTTCGGGACAAGTTGACCCGATGTATAAGAAATAATAAACCAGAAGTTTACAAGCTAAATTTGTTACAACAAAAATGTAAATACTCTTTAACCGATATTTCTTTGCTATTCAAAATTCCAATAGCAACAAATATAACTTCTGCAACTGTAAGATAGCAGTCTTTCAAATCAAAAATAAAAAGGGTAGGTATCTGCAAAAAATCTAAACTTCCACCCCAAAACAGCTTATCAATCAAGCTACATAAACATCCCGATATGCCACAAATCATTATTATTTTTACCCAAAAACTTATATGTGCTCTTTTTGCCTGATATAGCATATATCCTGAAAAAAAGAGGAACAAAACAAACACATTCAATAAAATGGTAACAAACGGACTTGATAATAATTCGAAGAAATTTCCAGCATAAGATAAACGAGTATTTAGTTCTGGATTAAATCTTAAAACTTTGGCTATTATATCAAATTCGCATTTCATAAATACTTTTGAAATTACTATTTTAACCGTCTGGTCAATTAGAACCAATAATGCCACAGGTATAATAAACGGCTTAAACTTTTCCATCAGTAACACTTCCTCTCAAATTATTATTTTGTTATTTTTTCTTTTTCGATTTAGGGGTAGGCAATTCCTTATACATAGCATTAAACAATCCTGTCAAAAACTCTTTATTATCAACTTCATCTACCAACAACATTTCTTTTGCTCCCTCGTAAGGTAACTCATACGAAACCGTTGGCATATAACTTATTGCTGATTTTACTGGTTTGACAAGTAATCTATCATCATAGATACCGCCTACAATCTTACCACGATAATAAATGACAAATTCGCCCATCATAGCTCGATAGGTAATTTCATTCAAGCCAGATAACTGACCTAAAATAAATTCTAAATATTCTTTGCTGGATGCCATAACTTTACCTCAATTTCTAAATTTATTACTGACTTCATTATACTTTATTGCTTATCGAAAAGATAGCATATTTTATGAAACTTGTCGGCTGGGAACAGCTTGCATTGCAAGGTGTCCCCAGATGGCAAGTCCACAAAAGGGTAGCTGGCGGCAGCCAGCGCAGGGGAAGCGTAGCGTCCCCTGTATGATTTGGAGCAGACCATGACTGCGGAAAATCAAAGCCCTCCGGCGAGGAGCCTTCGGAGAACGCAATGCACCAACCTCTGGGTGGTGTATAATTGCGCCCTTAGTAAACTAAGGGGTTTCCGGCTTCTCCCGTTCCAGCAGTTTTTTCAATAGTTCCTGCGTGTCCTGCCTGTGAAAAATGAGTTTCAACAACAGCATGACATCATCATCTGTCAGGCGTTCCGGCTCTTGCAGAAAACTTTCCAGCATACCGCCACGGGTACAGAGCCGGTGCGTTCGTTCCTTTCGGGTAAGCTGCTTTAACTGGTACTGCAATGCCTTTTCATCATTGATGGCTTTCCGCAGTTTCTTTTCGCTTTTCTCCAGCTCCCAGTTGAGTTTTTCCAGCTTTGAGGTCTCAGGCAAGGGCAGCGTCCTCCTTTCCCGGTATCAGCACATAAATCCGGTTTGGTTCTCCCACGCCCTGACGCACCCGCATGATAAGCCCAGCGGTTTCCAGTTCATTCAGAGAACGCTTGACCGTCATGGAGTTGCGGGACAGGACTGTAGCAATGGCTGTGACAGGGAAGCAGACAAACAGGATTCCGTTTTCGTCCTCCTGCCCTTTGGATAGCATAGCGTCCAGCATCCGGCAGTACATGACCTTTGCGGTGCTGCTGACTGGAAATCCTGTCAACGCTATGGGAAATGGCATACACGGCGGCAATGGTGTGTCTATCGTCATAAATTCAAAATTCATTCGGTGTGTTCCTCCTTTTTCTTTGCTCGTTTGGATAAATAACGGGGGCAGTCAACCACAACCGCCCGGAAGCTCTGCCTGCACCCATGCTGGCATTTCCGGCATAATTCGTTGTAAGTGACACGCCCCCGGTCATTGAGGTAAAAGGAAAGCTCATGCTTCCTCTTTTTGCTCATTCTCGGCATATTGCGCTTCCTCCCGTTTTTGTGTATGGTTTCGGGGCGATTTTCGGCAAAATTACGGTCATAGAGCCGCTTAAAATCTCCCGAAGTATCAGCGATAGGGTAGACTATCCCCCTATCAGATTGTCGTGTTTCGGTATCATTTCGGTGTCAGTTCGCCAGTTCTCCCCGGTGTCGTTCCTCCCCTGAATCTCACAGCGGC
>NZ_JAOQJL010000047.1:0-25774 GCF_025566965.1 Blautia ammoniilytica
AAGCGAAAGCCAGCGCCTTGAGACGCTGGCCTAGCATTAAAGGCTTATAGCCATCCTACGAGCCACCCGTTTCACGGGTGGGGGCGACTTGCCTGATCTTTACAGTCCCGGCTTATGCACAGAGCAGCGAGCCGCAGCCGGAGACAGCTCCCTCCCCGGCAGAAACCGAAGCAGAGCCGGAAACCCAGAACCCCTTTACCCCGGACGGGACGGGAACCGTGGTGGACAACGCCACCGACGAGGATGGAAAGGAGTTCTACACCATCACCACAGCAGACGAGAGCGTGTTTTATCTGGTGATCGACAAACAGAAAACCAGCGAGAACGTTTATTTCCTCAATACCGTTACCACAGACGACCTTCTGCCTCTTGCCGAACAGGGCAAGGAACCGCCCAAAGAAGTGACCCCTGAGCCCGAGCCAAAGCCCACCGAACCGGTGGAGGAAGTACCGGAACCCAAGCCGGAGAAAAAGGACAGCCCCCTTCTCTCTCTGCTCCTGATTGGTGCGGTGGTGCTGGCCGGCGGTGGAATTGGTTACTATTTCAAGATTTACAAGCCGAAGCATGAAGCCCCGGATTTGGAAGATGATTACTGCGAATATGAGGACGGGGAGCTGGAGGAGATCGCAGAGGAACCCGAGGACGAAGATACCCCGCCATGGGAGGAAGATACGGAGGAATGAGAATGAATTTTACAAGCAGCCCTTTTGAACGAATGATGAAGGAAGTACCGCACCCCGGCTGGGACAATGACGACCCTTGTAAGGGATGCCGTTATTACAAGGAGTGCAAAGGAAAGAAAAAACAGTGCCGGAAGAAGTTCCGGGCGCTGATCGTGGAGCCCCGCCCTTCGGGCCATCGTGGCCCGAAGTCATAAATGGACGCCCGGGAGCTGACCCGTGACGAGAAGAAGAAAATCCGCACTCTGGTCACGGGGATGTGCGCCAACTATGACCGGGAAAGCGGCCTGTGCCTTCCTCTTGACTGTGCCTGCTATATGCTGCACAAGTGCTGGACAGGGGCGTACTGCCGTTACTTCCGTGAGGCTGTCCTGCCCCTTAACCCGGAGCTTCAAGCGGCGCTGACAACGGAAGGCATCTCCCCGGAGCTGCGGGCCTGTGCGGTCTGCGGAAAGGCATTTTTGCCCGAGGGGCGTCAAGCCTACTGCTCCGACGCCTGCAAGGCCGAAGGGAACCGACGGAAAAGCCGGGAACGCATGAGGAAAATGCGGGAGAAAAGGCCGGGCGGCTGTTACGATTTGCCGCCTCCAAAGGCTTGACATTCCGGGCTTTTTTGAGGGTGTTTCCGGGGTGGGAATATCTTATTACATTCCTCCCCGGTCTGCCCTCTTATTTCGTAACATCCAGCACTTCGGGTCATGTTGGCCCGAGGCACAGAAAGGAGGGATCTCTTGGAGACAGTACAAGGATATGTGATTTTGAAAGCTGCCACCTTTGAAACCGGACACGGCTTTGCGCTGGGGCATAATCCGGGAGCGACGAGCCCCTTTGTGACCTGGCAGTTTACCGAGGGGGAAAACGGCCATCGGGATTACTACTGGGGTCGCTATAGAACCAGTCAGGCATGGGCGCAGAGGGACTTTGACCGCCGGGTGGACGACTATCAGCAGCTTTACCATGCGGCGGTCAAGCATACCGAGCTGGGACCGGAGGGCGTTTACCGCTATTATTCCACCCAGCGGCCCGTGGACATAGGAACTTACCCGAAGCTGCCGGATAACCAGCCTCTTTCCATCGTCAACTACGACGATGACAGGCGGCGTCCTGTGGCAGACGGCAGTCTGATGGCATGGGGCGAACTGACCTACGCAAAGCCGCTGACCGAAAAGCAGATGGAGGATTATGAACTGAAACCAGCACCGGGCAATCCTGACCGGGTGCGCCCATCCATTACCGCCCGGCTCAAAGAAGGAACCAGAGGGCATGAACCCCCGAAGGAGCCCGGCCAGAAGCGGAGCCATAAAAACCATGAGGAACGATAAAGGAGGAACGCCATGCACGAAAAAGACAACTATCTGAAAACCGCCGAGCTCTCCACGGAGCAGAACTGCAACATGATCGACGGCGTACCCAACAACACGCCCATCCCACCCACGCCCCCGGAGCTGGATGCAAAACCGCTTGATAAGGTAAAGGAACCCAAAGAGCGCCGGAAAGGCCGGGAGCTGGAACGCTGATGGAGAACCGCAAGCGGAATGTCCATCTGCACGTCATGGTAACGCCGGACGAGCTGGCAGCCATCCATGAACGGATGGCTGAGGCGGGCATTTCCAACGCCGGGGCTTATGTACGGAAAATGGCTCTGAATGGGTATATCCTGCACATCGACCTTGCGCCCGTAAAAGAGCTGATCTCTCTGCAACGGCGCTGTTCTAACAATCTCAATCAGGTTGCCATACACGCACATACCTATGGCGTGTACCCGGAGGAAATCGACGGATTGAAGCGGGACTATGAAAAGCTGTGGGGCGAGGTGTCAAAGGTGCTGCGGGAGCTCTCCGAGTTGGTGGCAAAGTAAGACGAGGGCGGCAGGCTTCCGTTGCGGGGCTTGCCGCCCTGCTCTTTTTTTACCACTTCGGGCCAGTATGACCCGAAGGTTTGGGACAGGATTTACTAATCTTTCGCAACATTTATGTCCCCGGGCAGGCATGATAAAATAGAGGCAGGAAGGATAGATAAAGGAGGTTTTGAAGATGAAGATACTGCTGAAAATATTGGTTGCTCCCTTTGCTTTAGCGTTGTCCCTTCTGGCGGCTCTGCTGGTGTTCCTATTTGATATTTGTGCCGTCCTGCTGACGATTGCCTCTGTGATCCTGGCGGTGCTGGGTGTCGCTCTCTTTTTCACGCCGACGCCCATAGGCGGGATTGTATTTCTGTTTCTTGCCTTCCTTCTTTCGCCGTATGGACTGCAAGCGGCGGCGGGCTCCCTTCTTTGGGCGCTGGACGGAGGCAAATCCGCTCTGTACCGGTTTCTGGTAAGTTAAGCAGCCTCGGGCCATACTGGCCCGAAGTCGGGGCGGTCTGAATGGGCCGCCCCTTTCTCATGGAAAGGAGGAATGATTTTTGGCTACCACAACTTTGTTACAGCGCCATGCGGGCGAAGGCGAAACGATTGCTGAGGCTATCCGGGATTGTCTGGACTATGGCAAGGACCCGGAGAAAACAGAAAGCGGAAAGTATATCTCCGCTTATGAATGTGATCCGGCCACCGTGGCGGACGAGTTCCTTTTGGCAAAGGCCAGCTATGCCGCTATGACGGGCCGGGAACAGAAGAAAGAAAATAATGTGCTGTGCTATCAGATACGACAATCCTTCTATCCGGGCGAGATCACCCCGAAGGAGGCGAACCGTATCGGCTATGAGCTGGCTATGCGCTGGACAAAGGGGCGGCACGCTTTTATCGTTACCACGCACACCGATAAGCAGCACATCCATTGTCACATTTATTACAACTCCACCACCCTTGACTGCACCCGGAAATTCCGAAATTTTTGGGGCTCCAGCTTCGCCCTTCGGCGGCTCTCTGACAGGCTGTGCCTTGAAAACGGGCTATCCATCGTGGAGAACCCGAAGCCCCGGAGCAAGGGCAAGTATCGGAACTATGGAGAGTGGCAGAAAGACCGGAAAGGGCCGCTTTCCTATCAGGACAGGCTGCGCCTTGCCATTGATACTGCGTTGGCGGAACGCCCCGCTGATTTGGACGAATTTCTCAATTTGATGAAGCGGGCCGGGTATGAGGTCAAGACGGTTCGGGGCGGCGGTATCAGCTTCCGGCTGACCGGGCAGGGACAGGAACGCTTCACCCGTCTGCGTGCCTCCACGCTGGGGGACGGCTACGACTTGCAAGATGTTCTGTCCGCCATTGAGGGCAAAGAAAAACGCCTCGGGCGCTCGGAGCGGAAAATCAGTCTGGCGGTGGATATTCAAGCAAAGCTGGCTGCCGGTAAGGGGCCGGGATATGAACGCTGGGCGAAGGTATTTAACATTAAGCAGATGGCCGCCGCTCTTGCCTATATACAGGACAATAACCTGACCGATTATGAGCAGTTGGCGAAGAAAGCCACCGAGGCAGCAGACCGTTTCCATGTTATTTCCGAACAGGTCAAGCAGACGGAGCAGGCCATGAAAACCAATGCCGGGCTAAAGGCCGCAACGGTTCAGTATGCCAAAACCCGCCCAGTCTTTGAGCAGTATAAGGCGACGAAGTACAGCCGGAAATTCCTTGCGGAGCATGAGGCCGACCTTGAACTGTACCGGGCTGCACAAGCGGAAATGCGCTCTCTGCTGGGCGGGGCGAAGCTCCCTAAAATGGATGTGCTGAAGGAGGAAGGCCGCAAGCTCACAGCAAAGAAAAAACAGCTCTATGGAGAATACCAGAAGGCACGACGGGATATGCAGGAGATCGTCACGATCAAGGCGAACATTGACACTCTGATGGGCTACACCGAGCCGGGAAGAAAGCAGGAAAAGGAGCGTTAAGGTTATGAAAATAAGGAGCAAAGCGACGCTGACACTTCGGGCCATGTTGGCCCGAAGATACGGGTTTGGGGCGAGCCCCAACAAGCCGCCTTTGTGCCACTTGTGGCCACAGAGGCATTGCTTGCCACTTAGCGGCAGCCCCTAAAATAGCGCAAAAAAACAGAGGCCCTTATTCTGGAACCTCCGTTTCTCTGGCTTTCTTAATGCCCTCGGCTGTGGCTTCTATTACGACAAGCTCTTTTTCATTCATGGAGTTTAGAAGCACATCAATGTGCTTTCTGCAAGAGCTTGACCTTGCCCCTCCGTCCGCATGAATAAACTGGTCAACTGAAACGTCAAACATGGTAATGAGTTTAACAAAAAGGTCAAAGCTGGGATACTGACCCTTGTTCTCAATATTCATAATGGTACGGGAGTCACGGTCTACTAATTCCGCAACATAGGCTTGTGTCCAGCCCTTTTCTTCTCTGGCTCTTTTGAGAGCCGCCCCGAGGCCATGAAAGTCAAACCTTCTTTCATCTTGGTTCATTCTCATATCACCCTATATCATTTTACATTTCGTGTTAGATTATGAGAATGTAATGGGATTTTACATTAAGTAGTATTTTATTTCGCTTAGACTTGCATACAAATTTTTATTAAGTTAAAGTTTACAAAAGAGAGCAGAGAAAGCGAGGATTAAATTTCTTATATCAGGTATGATGTCAAAAAGGAGGAATCTGTATGGAATGGTTGAAAAGAATAAACAACGCCATAGATTATATAGAGCATAATTTGGATAGTGACATATCTTACGATGAAGCTGCCCAGATAGCGTGTTGCTCAACTTATTACTTTCAACGGATGTTTTCTTACATTACAGGAATTTCATTAGCTGAATATATAAAACGCCGTAGAATGACACAAGCTGCTTTTGAATTACAACGAACAAATAAAAGAGTGTTGGAAATTGCCTTAAAATATGGGTACACATCCCCTACATCTTTTAATCGAGCATTTCAGAATGTACATGGCATTTCTCCGGTTGCGGCTAAAGACATCGGAAATACATTAAATGCTTATCCAGCTATTAGATTTTCTGTCAACATTACAGGAGGAAGTGCAATGTCTTATCACATTGAGAAAAAAGGACCCTTGCGTATCGTTGGTGTTCGGACCCCTCTGGTAGAGGATTCTGAAACTAACATGAAAAATGTGCCCGATTTTTGGCTACACACTTTGACTACTACTCAATTCCATCAAATATGTAATTTTAGACAAAACGAACCAAAAGGAATTTTAGGTGTAACTGTCTACCACAACCCAGATAATATTTTTTATTATATTGCAGCTTCAACGGACAATCCAATCCTCAAAGAAATGTATGAATATGAAATACCTGAAACAACTTGGGTAATTTTTGAAAATGATGGCTATTTCAAAGAAAGTGTACAAGGTGTGTTTCGCCGTTTTTATACAGAATGGCTACCTTTTTCCGGATATGAATATGCAGGATTACCTGATATTGAGGTATATCCAGTTGTTGAGGACGGGACAATACATGGACATTCAGAAGTGTGGATTGCAATTAAAAAGAAGGAGGAAAATATATAAATGTACCATTTAAGATTAAAAGGCGACCATTATCAGATGGGTGTTAAAAGAGGAACCATTTTTCAAAAGGCAAATATATCGTTTCCACTTCATCTTGATACCTTTCAGCTAAACCATGGAAAAGAAAGTGAAAAAATTCTTAGAGAATTTTTTCCTGAGGTATGTGAAGAAATAAGAGGTGTAAGTGAGATCATAGGTGCTGATTACCTTTCTTTCATATCTTGGATGCTATGTATGGGCTGTTGTATGTATAACTTAGAAAATAATATTCCAGTTGAGATAAGAGGCTGTACTGCTTTTGCTTATTCCAAAGATGATAATATAATTTATGGGCGCAATAATGATTTACCGCCATATTTACGGGATGGTAGTAAAAGTGAAATTTATTCTCCTCAAAACGGAAACCGATTTAATATCACTACTTCTTCTTTTATCAATGGAGAGGAGGGATTAAACGAACATGGTTTAGCGGTTGCAATGACTTTTGTTATGACAAGACTTGAAAAAATTAAGCCAGGCTTTAATTCGTGCTTTATTGTTAGATATTTATTAGAAAAGGCAGATGATACAGAAACCGCTATTTCGTTGCTTATGGAATTACCCATAGCTTCTAACTGCAATATCCTTCTCGCAGATAAAAATGGAAAAATGGTTGTTGTTGAATGTACTCCAGATAAAAAAAATATTCGAGAAGCCATAACATCAGATAACGGGAGTATTGTATGTACAGTAAATAGCTTTACATCTGATGAATATGCTTCTTATGACGATTCCAACGGCGATGATTATGATTCTGCCAAACGATATAAAGTTGTTATGAATAGTTTTATAGATAAGATTACCAGCAATTATTTAGAAAATACGATGTCCCTTCTTAAAGGCGAATATGGCTTTATGTGTCAATATGAAGATCCTAATTTTCAAACGGTTTGGAGTTCCATATTCAATCTAAAAAATTTGATGATTTATCGAGCAGAGGGAGACCCACGAAAAAAGAAGTTCATAACAGACAGTCGGTTACATGATATAAAATTCGGCAGATAAGGTTTTAATATACATAAAACAAGTTATCAATTTTATATCCTATCAATCTGCCCGGCGGCAGAAAAGAAAAAAACCGCTGACAGGCAGATGATTCCTCATGCAAACTTACACAGCTAATACGGCGGTTTTGAGTAAATCAGAGCCGCCGTTTCTTTTCGTCTACCCTAAACCAACGACGACCTAACACCGTGTAAATTCACGGCGGCATATAGGAGGATTGCCGCCGTGTCTATTTTTGTCTTTTTCCACAGTATCCATGATCTGCACCAGTTAAAAAAAGCGTAGCTCCCCCTCCGGGACAGTCTGGTTATGAATGTGAAATTAGACAACATATAAATGAATATGTAACTTCATGCGTCCGTGTGGCTTCATGCCGCCCGGGCGCTTTTGCGTTCTTATGGGGCCGCTTCGGGCCATGTTGGCCCGAAGTCATTCCCCGGTGCCGCTCCCCGCCGCCTTCGTTTCGGTCACTCGTCAACCAACAACCGAAACGGAGGTCAATATGGCTATTATCAATTTGCGGGACTATTACCCATTCTATACATCGGATTGCTTCATGGAAGTATCGGAAGAAGTTGCAGAAATGTTCAAAGAGTTTGATCGTAAAGAGGCTGCTTATCGGCTGCGTACATACCGCCACAAAGCCTACTATTCCCTTGATCGGGATGACGGGCTGGAGCATGAGGCTGTCTTTGTCGCTTTATCTCCCCATGAACTGTATGAGCGGAAAGTGACCATGCAGGAACTTCACGCAGCGATTACCAGTCTGCCAGACAAACAGGCAAAACGGATTTACGCCCATTTCATTCTCGGCATGACCAAACAGGACATTGCCCGGGCAGAGGGCGTCCATGAAAAAGTAGTTCGTGTCGCAATCGAGCGAGGTCTGCGTCGCTTAGAAAAAATTTTGAAAAATTCTTTGTAAGGCGTACCGATTTAGGCTGGAAAATGAAATGGCTTATGAGAGGCAAAACACTTCGGGTCACAATGGCCCGAGGTTCAGACAAGCCTCATGCAGATTGAAAATTGAATAAAAAGGCACCCGGATACGAAGGGGAACGCGCTGTGTGACAGACCCGCCATGACCTCGGATTTCAGAGAATACAGTCTTTGTAAAACTGAGCGAGCGAACAGGTCCATGCCATAGGTGGGGCAAGGCTGGCTCCACCGGAACAGGCGCAGAACCCGGATACTTGCGTTTAGTCACAGTCCGAGCGTTGAAGCGGCCTTGTAAGCCGTGAGCCGTCGCAGGCAATGAGAACGCCTTGCCATCAGAATGGGGAGAGTTGAAATACTATGGGGCATGAAGCCTATGCCCGTCCGGTGTGTCTGAAATGAAGTGAAAACCTATGGGGAGCCCCCGGCAATGCTGTCTGATGATAGGCCAACCAATCTGGCGTGGCTCCCCATCTTTTCAAAAAAAGGAGCACTTTATGGGAAATGCGTTTGGAATGATCCCCGGCTTGGAACCGGACGAATGGAGCAATGACGCCTGCCGTGGTTATGTCATTATGGCAATGGAGGACTGCGGATTTTCAAAGAAGGATATACGGCGTGTTGTGGGGCAGCTTTATGAAGTATTTGACCTCAACAGCGTGGAGGACGCCAAAGAAAAGTACCATTCCAGTCCTTACTGACCTCGGGTCACATCGACCCGAAGTGGAGAAAGCTCAAAGGGCGGCACCTGCTGGGTGCCGTCTTTTGACATTTCCCCACGGGACAAGTGGGAAAGGCAGGCATATACACGCACTTTCGCAAAGGAGGTTTTCAATGATGCAAGCTGTCACTTATGAACGAGAAACAAAGTCTGTCGCATTTCAAGGGAAGATCATTGTGCTGGAAAGCCTCACGCCGGTACTTCCCCCGAAGGAGAAAGCACAGCGCAAAAAAGAAATTGAGCGTTGTCTTTATGAGGTGTTCCGCAAATATGGAGACAGATTTCCCTAATCATTCGCAACATTGTTGTCCGGGGCTGCTGATGGTATAATATAGTTGTAAGGTTGGTAGCTCCATTCCAACAAGGAAAGGAGCCCAATATGGAATTTATCAGAGAAGATTGTATTTACGCAAGACAGTCAGTAGACCGCAAGGACAGTATCAGCATTGAAAGTCAGATCGACTTTTGCAAGTATGAATTGAAAGGTGGGAGCTGCCGGGTATTCAAGGACAAAGGATATTCCGGTAAAAATACGGACAGGCCGGAGTTTCAAAAGCTGCTGGGCGAGATCCGCAAGGGAAAGGTCAGGCGGGTCATCGTGTATAAACTGGACCGTATAAGCCGCTCTATTCTGGACTTTACAACGATGATGGAGCTGTTTCAAGAGTATGATGTGGAGTTTGTATCATCCACAGAAAAGTTTGATACTTCGACCCCGATGGGCCGGGCCATGCTGAATATCTGCATTGTATTCGCCCAGCTTGAACGTGAGACAATTCAGAAGCGTGTCACAGACGCCTACTATTCACGGTGCCTGAAAGGCTTTCACATGAGCGGACAGGCACCATACGGTTATCAGTTAGAGCCTACTGTGGTAGAGGGTATCCGCACAAAGAAAATGGTTGCCAACCCCGTAGCCGCCGACCATGTTCGGCTGATGTTTGAAATGTACGCTGAACCGGAAACCTCCTTCGGAGATATTACCCGATACTTCGAGGAACATGACATAAAAATTTATGGCAAATCCATGTTCCGTACATTTCTTTCCCAGCTTTTAAGAAACCCCGTTTACGCACAGGCCGATTTGGAGCTGTACGAATTTTTCAAGAGCCAGGGCGCAGCGATTGTCAATGACGCTTCCGACTTTGCCGGAACAAACGGCTGCTATCTCTATCAGGGGCGGGATGTGAAGGAGGACAAGGACAGGTGCTTAAAAGACCAGATACTTGTTATCGCTCCCCACGAAGCACTCATTTCCTCTGACACATGGCTTAAATGCCGGAAAAAACTTATGGCAAATACCACCTTCCAGCAGGGACGGAAACCGAAAAATACTTGGCTGGCCGGAAAAATCAAATGCGGGCATTGTGGGTATGCTCTGAAAGCCACCCATGTACCAAACAGCACCGGATATTTCCGCTGTACCAAACGGACGGAAAACAAAGGCTGTCCGGGCTGCGGGAAAATCCGCAAAGAAGAATTTGAGCAATTCATTTTCTCGGCCATGCAGGAGAAGTTCAAAGACTTTCAGATACTCCACGGCAGAGAGGAAAAAGTCAATCCGAAACTGACCGCCTATCAAGTGGAGCTGGCACAGGTGGAGTCAGAAATTGAAAAGCTGCTTGATACGCTGACCGGAGCCAATGCGACCTTGCTTGCCTACGCTAACAAAAAAATTGAAGAACTGGACACCCGACGCCAGACCATTTCAAAGGCAATCGCTGAATTGAGCGTTGAAATCATATCTCCCCAGCAGATAAAGAAGTTATCCTATTATCTCGACAACTGGGACAGCATAGATTTTGACGACAAAAGAAAAGCCGCCGATGGTTTGATCTCTACGATCAAGGCCACCAGCGACCGTGTTCAGATAGAGTGGAAAATCTGACATTTCTGCTCTATCGCCCCTCATTTCTATTTTATCTTGTTTGTACCCCTTGTACACCGATGTTTACATGATACTATAAATGTTCACAAAGGAGAGCTTATGGAATACAAAAATCAAACAGAAAATCGTGCATTTCAGGAAATGTTGCAGGCAGCAGTAAAAAGGCTGCAAAATCGTTCCGGAGAGGATCTTGCTGCAAAAAGTGGGGCTGTTTTTCATAGCAGCCGAAATGTGCTTGAAGTACTGAGTTTTTATGAAACGATTGAAATTCAACTCCCTGAGTTTTGTATTAACTCAAACATGGACGAATGGCATTATCTGACATTGCTGCATTATCTGGATATGGCCGATGGAACAGAAGGTTCACAGAAGCTCATTACTTTTGGTAACCTGAAAGATGGATTGATTCGAGGAACCAAGTTTGATCAGACTGCAGAGCAGAAACTGGAAAAGCTTTTGCAGGATAAAGATCCTGAGATGATTCAGAAAGCATGTAAAAGCCTAGGTGCAGAATTCACAGAGACAAAGGCGGATTTGTGTGCTGTTTTTCCAGTTCTGCCAAGATATCCGGTAACTTTAAAGGTATGGTTTGCAGATGAAGAATTTCCTGTATCGGGAAAACTATTTCTTCAAGATCATGCCGATCATTATCTAAGTGTAGAAGATGCGGTAACAGTCGGAGAAATCTTGCTACAAAAATTATCGGAAGCATTTTCTTCCCTCTGATCATGAATCAGAAAACTTTCCAGTCCGGCTTTGATAAATTTGTCAATTGTTGTCTGAATCTGTTTCCAGTCATTACAGTGATTGCGGAGCATCAGTCTGTTGATGGAAAGACAGCCATTCATTTGAAAATAAAAAACCGATTCTGCCTGCTCAAAGGTCAGGAGGCTGTGTGACATAAGCCAGGTCACATAGCCTTCTTTTGTATTTTCTGCTATTTTTTCCAGAAGAATGGGAGCAATTGTATCATCCAGAAACAGTGTCCTGTATTGTGATTCCATCTGTATTTTCTGACAGAACGGATAGGAACAGCTTTTTTGATTTAGACAGAATAAATGATCTACAGTTGTTAACATATCCTGAGTCATATCATTAAAAATATCTGATAATACATCATGGATATCGTAGTAATGAAGATAAAAAGTGCCACGGTTGATTTCAGCATTTTTGCAGATCTCTGTAACTGTAATTTTCGTAAAACTTTTCTGCTTTAACAATTCTAGGAAAGTATCTTTTATGGTTTGCTTGGTATAGCGGGTACGGCGATCTTGTTTTCTCGTTTTTTCTGACATTATATACTCCTGTATTATTTGGTATCATATGATTCCTCAACAATTTTTCTGATGTGTTGAGTAGCCATACAAATCTCACAGATTGATTATTGTAATTTATATAGTAACAACTATAATGAAATTTAAAGAAAAAGTCAACAGATTATTCAGAATGCTAGGAGGAAAAACATGGGACATGTAATTGCTGTATCAGGAAAAGGCGGTGTAGGGAAAACAACCCTTTGTGGATTGTTGATTCAATATTTATGTGAAAATAGAAAACATCCTGTTTTAGCTGTAGATGCAGATGCAAATGCGAATTTGAATGAAGTGCTCGGCGTCGAACCGGAGATTACACTGGGAGAACTGAGAGAAGAGATTGAACGTGCAGGAGTTGATCCACGATATCAGATTCCGGCAGGAATGACTAAACAGGCATATTTGGAAATGCGTCTTTCCGATGCAATTGCAGAAGAAGACGATTATGATTTGATGGTAATGGGACGAACCCAGGGACAGGGCTGCTATTGTTTTGTAAATGGTCTTGTGCAGACCCAGGTTCAGAAACTGCAAAGCCATTATCCATATATTGTGGTTGATAACGAAGCAGGTATGGAACATATCAGCAGAGGAATCCTGCCAATGATGGAAGTTGCGATTCTTGTAAGTGACTGTTCCAGAAGAGGTGTTCAGGCAGCCGGACGTATTGCAAAGCTGATGAAGGAGTTAAACTTTAAACCACAAAAAACTGGATTAATCGTGAATCGTGTTCCAGATGGAAAACTGGATGCCGGAACTCTGGAAGAAATCCGAAATCAGGGACTGGAACTGTTAGGGGTTGTACCACATGATGACCAGGTATATCAGTATGACTGTGATGGAAAGCCGATCATACGGCTTCCGAAAGATTCTCCTGTAAGAAGTGCACTGGGAGAAATTGTAAAGAAGTTAGGATTGTGAGTTGGAGGATTAAAAGTATGAAGATTACAGTATGTGGCAAAGGTTGGCTGTGGAAAAAGTACAGTATCAGCGCTGCTTGCCAAAGAATTTGAACGAATGGGAAAGACTGTTCTTGTAGCCGATTCTGATGAATCAAATTATGGACTGCATCGCCAATTTGGCGTAAAGCTTCCAAGGGATTTTACAGAGTATTTTGGCGGTAAGGAGAAAGCTTTTAAAACAATGATGGCAGGAGAGATTCTTGATACTGTGAAGTTGTCTGCATTTGCAAAAAAGTTCTATTCGGAACCATTTACATTGAATGAGATACCCGAAGAATATATTTCACGAAACAATGGCGTGATGCTTATTTCCAGTGGAAAAATACATCAGGCAAATGAAGGCTGTGCCTGCACAATGAATAGTATTTTAAAGCAATTTATCAAACATCTGACAGTAGGGGAAAATGTAATGCTTAAACGGATCATCAATAATCTTATTCTGCACTGAGAGGATGTTGTGCTGCTGGATATGGAAGCAGGTTTGGGACATCTTGGAAGAGGGACAACAGAAGGTATGGATCAGTTTATCGTTGTGATAGAACCGGGAGCCAGAAGTGTTCAGACTTATAGAAACGTAAAGCGTCTGGCAGAAGAACTGGGGGTAAAGAAAGTGAGGGTTGTTGCAAATTATGCTATTTTTACAGTACTGCTGTCAGAAGGAGATACAACCATAACATTATTGTGTGAAAGAGTAAATTCCACCGCCCTTTTGTAAATTTTTGAAAGAAATATATTGTTATATGATTACTTAAGTGATATACTTAAGCATAATAAAACCGTGTGAAATTACAGTTTGCTTTTTGCACGGTTTTCTTTATACTAGACAGTTAGTTAAAGCTAACGTAATGAAAGTATGAAAAATTATAGAATAACAGATATTAGGCAATATAATCAATAAGCTATAGAACTAATACTATACCGCTGAAGATAATTATTTTTGCCAATGAATTTTTTCGAGCATATATGGAAGGAAAATATAATGCGAATAAATATTTTTGAAGGTATACTGATTCCGTTTGTTGGAACAACGATAGGATCAGCATGTGTGTTTTTTATGAGACAAACACTTAATAAATCCGTGCAACGTGCACTTGCAGGATTTGCAGCGGGTATAATGGTTGCTGCTTCAATTTGGAGTCTTCTGGTTCCGGCTATTAAACAATCTGAGAATATGGGAGCTTTATCGTTTGTTCCGGCAGTTGTTGGGTTCTGGATTGGTATATTGTTTTTACTCGCTCTTGATCATTTGATTCCGCATCTTCATGTTGGAAGTGATCAGGCAGAGGGACCGAAAAGCAAACTTGGCCGTACTACGATGATGGTGTTGGCAGTTACATTACATAATATCCCTGAAGGTATGGCAGTTGGTGTAATGTATGCTGGATTTCTTGCTGAAAATGCACAGATTACAGCAACAAGTGCACTTGCTTTATCACTTGGAATTGCTATCCAGAATTTTCCAGAAGGAGCGATTATATCCATGCCGCTTAGGGCAGAGGGTGAAAGTAAGAAAAAGGCATTTCTGGGAGGTGTACTTTCAGGAGTGGTTGAACCGATTGGAGCAGTACTGACGATTCTTGCCGCACAGCTGGTAATCCCGGCATTACCATATTTACTCAGCTTTGCAGCAGGAGCCATGTTATATGTCGTGGTTGAAGAACTAATTCCGGAAATGTCTCAGGGACAGCACTCAAATATCGGTACGCTTTTCTTTGCACTTGGATTTAGTTTGATGATGATCTTGGATGTGGCACTGGGGTAAGAGGAGAGGAATGATTCTTATGAGAATATTGATTTATGGTGCGGGTGTGATCGGTTCCTTGTATGCAGCACTCACTCCAAGGTTGATTCAGCCGACAACATTTGCAGAAATATCAGGAAATAAATCCGAAAGAACTAAGCAGTTTTATGCTTATATGAACAGAAGGAAGAAATGCGGATGCAAGACGAAAAAGGCACAGTGATTGGAGAAAAAAGCATGAAAAATGAAGAATATAAAAAATTGTCAATTAAAGAATTTACAAAAGCAGCAGGAAGATATGAAAGTAGCCATGCTGGTATTTACGAAATGTGCAAGAAAGATTATCCGGATATTCTGGAAGAATTAGAAAAGGAGCCATTTAGAGATCTATTAGATGCAGGTTGCGGATCTGCTCCGATGATTTCTTTATTAGCAGAAAAATATCCAGACCGACATTATACAGGACTGGATCTGACTCCTGCCATGATTGAACAGGCAAAAAAGAAAAATATTCCAAATGCAACATTTGTTGTAGGAGACTGTGAGAACTTTCCTTTTGAAAACGATTCATTTGATGCAATTATTTGTTCTATGAGCTTCCATCATTATCCGGATCCACAGGCATTTTTTGACAGTGTGAAAAGATGTCTTCGCCCAAATGGAAGATTGATACTGAGAGATGTGACCAGTGACAATAAAGTATTGGTATGGCTGATGAATACATTGGAAATGCCATTGGCAAATATATGCGGACATGGAGATGTCCGAGTGCCAACAAGAGATGTGGTCATAAAATGCTGCAAAAAAGCAGGATTAAAAGTAGAAAAATTTGAAATCCGTAAAGGTATGCGACTGCATTGTGTTGTGAGAAAACCTATGGGAAAGGCGATAGGAAATGAAGGATAAATATCTTAGGGAAACACGAATGGTTGATTTTTCTAATCCGGCCATTCAAAAACTTATTCGAAATATGAAATGGAAGGAAATGGGTGAATTTGAAAGGATTAAGGCAATCTACAACTATGTAAGAGATGATATTTTATTTGGATATAATATTGATGACGGAATTCCTGCTTCAAAAGTACTTGCAGATGGTTATGGACAATGTAATACAAAAGGAACTTTATTTATGGCACTTTTACGTGCCTGCAATATTCCATGCAGAGTACATGGTTTTACGATTGATAAAAGATTGCAGAAAGGGGCTATGACCGGGTTTGTTTACCGTAATGCTCCAAAAAGTATTTTCCATAGCTGGGTAGAAATTAATTTCGAAAATCAGTGGTATGAACTGGAAGCTTTCATTTTGGATAAAACCTACATAAAGAAGTTACAGGAACAAAATTCGGAATGTACAGGTGCATTTTGCGGTTATGGAGTAGCAGTCAAGGATTTCAGGAATCTCATTATTGAGTTTGATAGGAACAATACTTATATTCAGAGCGAGGGAATCAATCAGGATTTTGGTGTTTATGATTGTCCAGATAAACTGTTGAAGGAACATCATCAAGAAATTTCAGCTTTTAAAGCATTTGCTTATAGACATATTGGAAGACACCTCATGAATCGTAATATCAGGAAGATCAGAGAACGATAGTTTTAAACTTTTAGAATTAAAATTAAATTTGAATGGTAATATGGCAGACAAAATACAAAATGCCTATAAAACATAAAAAAATATTCTTGCAAAGAAAGGTCGGTTTTCTCCACCGTGTCAGACGGAGAAAGAGCTAAGAAATATCCTTCAAAAACTATATAAAGAAACGGATATCCATGTTGACGGTTCCATGATATATTTCTATTGCGTGAAGTAATGCAATGATGATGATTCATTATAAAGTTTCAGATAATAAGTCTGGAACTTTATTTTTTGTCCAAATGGATTATTGCCGTCCGTTCAGGTCTGGATAATGCTCGATTCTCATGTTAAGATAATAGAAAAAAAGGTTAGATAGAACTAACACAAAGAAATACCATTATGTGAAAGGAAGGAGAAGAAATTTGAATGTAAATGAAATTGCAAGTCTTGGAAGTAATGTGAAGCCTGTGATTCAGAATGAGAATTGTTCGATCCTTATGCTGAATGATATGACAGGAGAAGGAGTGATGACAATTTACCGTGTGCTGCCCGGAGTGATGATTTGCTTTTCAGACATGCATATGGAACAGTGTGTATCTGAATTTGAATTGAAGAATGACAGAAAAATATTCTGTATTGACCACTGCCGGGAGGGAAGAATTGAGATGGAGGTAAAGCCTGGTGTGTTCAGTATTATGCAGGAAAAGGAACTTCGTCTGGATAACAGAGAAAATCATAAAGGGACAACTTATTATCCTCTGAAGCATTATCATGGAGTCAGTATTTTCATGGAAGTTGTGGAAGTTCAGAAGGCACTTGATGAATTGTTTCAGGGATTTTCCGTATCCATTGAGAATCTTCGAAGCCGGTATTGTGCCGAAGAGAAACCTTATGTAATTCGGGGAGATAAGGAACTTGAGTCGATTCTTTCTGGATTTTACCAGAAAAACATGGCTCATCCAGAGCTTGCAAAAGCGAAAGAATATTATCAGATAAAAGTCGTGGAATTATTGTTGTACTTAAACACGATAACCGTAGAAGGCAGAAAAGAAGTCAGACCATATTATTACAAAACTCAGATGGAAAAAATCAAAGGGATTCATGCGCAGATCACAGGGAATCCTCAGACACGGTTTACCATCGAAGAACTTTCCTCTATGTATGAGATTCCACTGACAACTATGAAAAAATGCTTCAAAGATGTTTATGGAGATTCTATTTATTCTTATCAGAAGAGGTATCGCATGAATCTGGCTGCAAATATGCTGTTACAGGATAAAGAGAAAGAAGTACAGGAGATTGCCGCAAGTGTAGGATATGAAAATCCGGGGAAATTTTCATCTGCATTTCGAAGTGTGATGGGGCTGTCTCCGGCAGAGTACCGATTCAGAAAGGAAACCTTTGATGGAAAATAAAAAAGTATCAGAAAAAAAAGACAGTTGGCTGAAAGTATTGCTTGGTTATACCGAAGGAAGCGGGCAAAGGCTTGGAATATCCGTTGTTTTATCTGTTATCAGTATTATCAGTGGACTCATGCCATATTATTGCATTTACCGTGGCATTGATTTGTATATAAGAAATCTGAACCAGGCTCCTATGCAGGAAATTTTAAAGTGGTGTCTATATGCCCTACTCTTTTACATTATAAAAATTGTAAGCTTTTCTGCATCCACATGGATTTCCCATATAGCAGCCTATCACATATTGGAGGGTCTAAGGATCCGCCTGACAGACCGGTTTCTGAAAGCACCGTTAGGAGATGTAGAAGGGCACAGTATTGGTGAAATCAAGAGCATTATGGTAGAAAAAATCGAAAATATGGAACCTCCCATTGCCCATATGATTCCGGAAGGAAGCGGACATCTCCTGCTTCCGGTAATCAGCTTTATCGCTTTGTTTACATTGGACTGGAGAATTGCACTGGCTTCTCTTGTAACCGTTCCATTGTCCATGGTATTTATGACACTTACCATGATAATCAGTGGAAAAAGTTTCACTCAGTACGATGAATCAAATGCACATATGAACAGTACCATTGTAGAATACATAGAAGGAATCGAAGTCATTAAGGCATTTGGCAGGGCTGGAACCTCTTATGAGAAATATGCAAAAGCAATCCTGGATTACAAGAAATTTGTTGTGAAATGGCTGTCCTCCACCTGGATCACCATGAAAATGACATTCGCCCTGTTTCCTTCTACCTTGCTTGGAACTTTGCCTGTAGGTCTGTATCTGACCATGCATGGTCAGTTAACCATATCACAGCTTGTTTTGGCAGTCATGTTGTCCATGTCCATGGTAACATCTTTTGCAAAAATAGAGGTATTCTCCGAAAATCTTCGTGAAATGCAATATAACATTGAAAGTATACAGGACTTTTTAACGATGAAAGAATTGCCGGAGTCTTCTGTACGTGCCAATATCAGCAGCTATGATGTAAAACTGGAAAATGCGCATTTTTCCTATACTGGTAAGGAAAAGGATGAGGTGCTGCATGGAATAGACCTGACAATGCCGACAGGAAGTTTTACCGCATTGGTCGGACCGAGCGGTGGTGGTAAATCCACGGTAGCAAGGTTGATCTCAAGATTCTGGGATGTGACATCAGGAAGTATTACCATAGGTGGTGTGAATATTAAGGAAATTCCATTGTCACAGCTTTCAGAAATGGTTAGTTTTGTGACACAGGATAATTTCCTGTTCCGGTGTTCCATTCTGGAAAATATACGTCTTGGCAATCCGGCTGCATCGGATGAAGAGGTGCGGGAAGCAGCAAAAAAGGCATGCTGCCAGGAATTTATAGAAAAACTGCCACAGGGCTATGATACCCCGGCAGGGGAAGCAGGAAAACGCTTGTCCGGTGGAGAAAAGCAGAGAATTGCTATTGCCAGAATGGTATTAAAAAATGCACCGATCGTCATCCTTGACGAAGCGACTGCATTTACGGATCCGGAAAATGAGAACAAGATTCAGAAGAGTATTGAAGAACTGACAAAAGGCAAGACATTGCTGGTCATTGCACACAGACTTTCCACAATCACAGATGCAGAAAAAATTGTTGTTTTGAAAAATGGCTGTATAGAAGGAGAAGGAACTCAGGAAGAACTGATTCAGAACTGTCCGCTTTATCAGAGAATGTGGCAGGCCCATGTGGGAGTAAGGCACTGGGCAGTAGGAAGCCAGAAAGAAGGTGAAGAATCATGTTTGGCACTGTAAAAAGAATCATTGACTGGTGTGGAAGTTTTAAAAAGAATCTGTATATCGGTTTTATTTTTTCCTTTTTTTCAGGCTGGTTTGCGGCAATGCCGGTCATATGGGCTGCATATATAATCGGGAAGCTTGTAGAATGCGAAGGACAGGGAAAAGCTGTCTCAACGGTTTGGATTGGAAAAAGTATCGTGATTCTGTTGTTCTTTATTTTTCTGCGCTTTCTGTTTGATTATCTGAGAGCAAGATTTCAGGAGTCGATCAGTTATGAATTGATTGCCAGAGATAGACTTGCAGTGGGAGATGCACTGAAACGTGTATCTTTAGGATATTTCCAGAACATGAATACAGGCACGATTCTCAATTCTATTACTACAGGTCTTCATACGCTGGAAGGAATGGGAATCCGTATGATTGATAATTTTGTAGGAGGTTATCTGAATTTTATCTGTATTCTTTTGTGGCTTACCTGTATGAATTGGAGAGTGGGGCTGATTGCAGTGACGGGTGCTGCTGTTTCTCTGATATTTCTGCTTATCATTTCAAAGTACAGTACAAGAAATGCACCAGTCCTTGCAGCAGCAAACAGAGATCTGACCGGAGCAACCCTGGAATATGCCAGAGGACTTTCTGTAGTCAAATCCTTTGGAAAAGCAGGAGCTTCTATGGATTCTATGAAAAAAGCATGCAGGGACAGCCGTGATATTAATCTGAAAATAGAATGGGGGTATATTCCTTATAATGCACTGCATCTGCTGGCGTTAAAGACAGCAAGTGTGTGTATCGTGATCGCTGCATTTTATCTGGGATTTTCCGGACAGCTGGATTTTACTTATATGATGATTATAATTCTGTTGTCATTCCATGTGTTTGGCTCTTTGGAGCCGATTGCAGACTGCGCCCATGTACTGGCTGTCATTGATGATGCCTTGGATCATTTGGATGAATTGACAAAAGAGTCCTTCATTGATGCAGATGGACAGCAGATAGAGATTGCACACTATGATATCGAATTTCGGAATGTAGATTTTTCTTACGGAGAAGGGAGGGAAAGAAGACAGGTGCTCCATAATGTGAATTTGAAAATTCCGGAGTATTCAGTTGCAGCAATCGTGGGTCCTTCCGGAAGCGGAAAATCTACGATCTGCAATCTGATTGCCCGGTTTTATGATGCAGACAGTGGAAGTGTTCGTGTGGGAGGACATGATGTGAAAGAATTTACCTGTGACAGTCTGTTATCCAACATTTCCATGGTATTTCAGAATGTATATCTGTTTCATGATACAGTGAGGAATAATATTTGCTTTGGAAAAACGGATGCAACAGAAGCAGAAATGGTCGAAGCGGCAAAGAAAGCGCGCTGCCATGATTTTATTATGGCATTACCGGAAGGCTACGATACTGTCATCGGTGAAGGGGGTGGGAGCCTGTCCGGTGGAGAAAAACAGCGCATTTCCATCGCAAGAGCGATTCTGAAGGATGCACCGATTATTATACTTGACGAAGCGACAGCCAGTGTAGATCCGGAAAATGAACATCTGATCCAGGCAGCTATATCGGAACTTACAAAAGGAAAAACCATAGTAACCATTGCACACAGACTGGCGACGATTGAACAGGCAGATCAGATTCTGGTGGTAGATAATGGGCAGATTATTCAGAGAGGAACTCACACGGAACTGGTGGCTGTTCCTGGAAAATACAAGGATTTTGTAGATATCAGAAGCCAGTCGGAAGGCTGGAAAATCGGCTAGGAGGAACGAAAAACATGGAAGAATCAAGAAAATTATCAGGAAAGGATCTTATTACAATAGGAATCTTTTCTGCAATTTATTTTGTGCTCAATCTGGCAGCTATGTTTACTGGATTTGTGCCAGTGTTGTGGCTGCTGTTACCGGGCGTGACAGGAATTGTGACCGGAATCCCATTCCTGCTTATGACAGCTAAAGTGAGAAAACCAGGGGTAGTACTTATTATGGGAACAATTACTGCATTGCTTTATTTCGTGACTGGTCAGTTTACAGTATTGTTACTGATTACATTTGCTATTGCATGTATATTGTCGGAACTGTACAGGTCTGTGACAAAGTATGATAACAGTTTTACACATATGATGATATCGTTTGTGTTTTTCTGTTATGGAATGCTTGGCTCTCCACTGGCAATATGGGTGTATAAAGACAGTTTTCTGGCGCAGATTCAGCAAAATGGAATGTCTGCAGAATATGTCCGGTCTTTATCGGGATTGATTTCTACGCCAATGCTGATTATACTTTGTATCTCTCCAGTCATAGGAGGTGTGATTGGAGCGTTGATTGCTAAAGGTTTATTCCGTAAACATTTTAAGAAAGCAGGGATTGTCTGATGAATAAGAGAACAGTCATCAATCATCTTGATCCAAGAGCTGGGCTGTGGCTGCTTTTAATGGCAAATATTGGTATGTTCTGTCAGAAAAATTCTGAGCAGGGGAGTATGCTTTCAGGCATATTTCTCCTGCTTATGCTGGTGCATGGACTATATAAGGCGGCAGGTAAAGGTATCGTTTTACTTGTTTCTTTCCAACTTTTACTAATGTATGTATTTCCGCAGTGCCCCGCATGGATGAATATGGTGTTTCCGGTTTTAGTTAATTATTCATTACGTATGCTGCCATGTGTTTTGGCAGGTTTGTTGCTGCTTCGAACATCGTCCATGCAGAAAATGATCGCTGCCATGTATACACTGCATCTACCACAAGGATTTATCATAGCAATGTCTACGACACTTCGATATTTTCCGGCTTTGAAAGAGGAGTTCGTACATATAAATGCTGCCATGAAACTTCAGAATATTTCATGGGCATCCCGCTTGGAATGTACGTTAGTTCCATTGATCGTGTCTGCAGTCAATACATCGGATGAAATAGCGGCAGCGGCAGTGGCAAGAGGAATCGAGAATCCGGGAAAGAAGACCAGTGAAATAACACTTCACATGGGGATTTCAGACTGGTTGATAATGATTTTGGTAACATTTGGAATACTTATAGTGGTGATCGCAGGATAAAGAAAATGATAAAGTTTGAAAATGTAAATGTAACAATACAAGGGAAAAGAATTCTGTCAGACGTGAATCTGGAGATACAGGATGGGGAGTTCGTATTGATATGTGGGGAAAGTGGATGTGGAAAAACCACAATGACAAAATTGATTAATGGATTGATTCCACATTTTGTGAGGGATGTCAGCGTAGATGGAACGATTACGGTTTGCGGGGAAAATGTTGCAGAGATACCTATGTATGAAATTGCAGAGCTTGTAGGGTCTGTTTTTCAGAATCCAAGAACTCAGTTTTTTTATACGGATTCTAATGCTGAGATGGCATTTGGCCTGGAAAACAGAGGCGTGGAACCGGAATATATACGAAAAAGAATTAAGAATACAATAAATGAATTAGATATAGGGAAGCTGGAAGACCGAAATGTATTTTCCATGTCAGGTGGTGAGAAACAGCTTCTTGCGTTCGCATCAGTATATGCCATGAATCCGCAGATTTATGTGTTGGATGAGCCGTCAGCAAATCTGGATATAGTAGCGATGGAAAAGCTGAGTGAAAGAATGAAGGTAATTAAGGAGAAGGGACATACTGTAGTTGTGGCAGAGCACCGTCTGGCATGGATCCAGAAATTCGCAGACAGAATTATTTACATGAAAGAAGGACATATAGAACGGGAATTTACACCATCGGAGTTCAGGACTTTGTCAGATTCAGAGCGGGAACAGTTGGGATTAAGGAGTATAGTGCCGGAACAGATACAGATTCCGGAAATTTCCGGTGACTTGGAAAATGCAGAGCTTAAGGTGTGCAATCTTTCCTTTAAGAGAAAGAAACAGATGATTTTTCAGAATATTAGTTTATCTGCAAGAGCGGGAGACATCATCGGTATCACAGGGAAAAACGGTTCCGGAAAATCTACGTTTTGTAATTGTTTGTGTGGCTTGCTTAAAACAATGAATGGTGAGATTCTGTATAAAGGAAAAAAATTATCAGGAAAAGCGAGGACAAAATTATTTGGTATGGTCATGCAGGAAGTCAATCATCAGTTGTTTTCAGATAGTGTGAAAAATGAATGCCTGCTTGCAAATGAAGACGCTTCCGAACAGGAAATCAGGGAACTACTTGAAAAATTCGACTTAGAAGAGTATGCAGAATATCATCCGATGATATTATCTGGCGGACAAAGACAAAGGCTTGCTATTTGCCAGGCAGTTATGAGTGGAAAAAAGCTGCTTATTTTCGATGAACCTACCAGTGGACTGGATTTTAGGCATATGTGTCAGGTGGAAAAATTGATGAAACGGCTGGCAGAAGAAAAATATATTATTATAGTTGTAACACATGACTATGAGTTTTTGAATCGAGCTTGTAAGAGGTATATTAGAATAAATAGTTGACTTTTAGGAAAGGAAAACGGATTAAAGGAAGGAATTACTCATTCATGAACAGCTGAGATTATGAGAGAATCAATTAGGAAAAACAGGGAAAAGATAAGCCGGAGAGAATATGATCAGGATATAGGACGGTATAGCATAAGCAGAACAAGTCGGAGGTCGCAGATAACATGGTGACCTCCGGCTTTTTTGCGTGAGCAGTTACTGTGAAAGAAAAGTAACAAATCTCAATGTGTAAGGGCAATCTTCTCATAAGGCAAATTATTGATACTTAATAAAGCAATATATGCTATACTGAGAACAGTTGAAATTCATTATAATTATCAGATAAACAGTTAAGGCAGGAGGATTATACCATGGAACGAGTAGTAAATTTTTTGAAAGAAGCAGAAACATATTATTTGGCAACAGTGGAAGGAGACCAGCCAAGGGTAAGACCTTTTGGAACAGCACATATTTTTGAAGGAAAACTGTATATTCAGACCGGAAAGGTGAAAGATGTTTCAAAACAGATTCATGCAAATCCAAAGGTAGAAATCTGTGCATTTAAGAATGGAGAGTGGCTTCGTGTAGCAGGAGAACTTGTAGAAGATGATAGAAGAGAAGCAAGACAGTCTATGCTTGATGCTTATCCATCTTTACAGAATATGTACTCAGCAGATGATGGAAATACAGAGGTGTTTTATTTTAAGAATGCAACAGCTACATTTTCATCATTTACACATGAACCGGAAGTAGTGAAGTTCTAAGGATAACATAAGATGGCAAAAAGTAAGAAGACAAAAATACATAAAAAGATAGATGGTCAGCTTTTACAGATGAACAAGAAGTTTACTGATCTCAAGATGAAACAGAAGGATAAGATTACAGGCTGGGTGTATGAAGAATACAAAAAGTATGTAACAGAACATGATAAAGCACCTGATTCGCTGGCAGATGAACAGATTGTTGAAGCTGTACTTGATAAGATAAATGAGGCACAAATCTGGATACCAGGTGGAGAAATATACGATTATTATCGAAGAAAGAAACCACAACTTCAAAAGAGGCAGGATAATGAAGAGGTGATTAAGTTTAAATCTTATGTCAGCTTTTATAAAAGTATTGTTGATCAGGATAAGGCATCCGTTGTTATATGCAATCTTAAGCATGAGATTATTTACATGAATCCGGCAGCTGTTATCAGTTATGCGAAGCGAGGTGGCGATAAACTTATTGGAAAAAGTCTGTTAGATTGTCACAATCCGGAATCAAGAGATAAAATACAGCAGGTAGTGGACTGGTTTGCAGTAGATGAAAGTCATAATATCGTTTACACTTTTCACAATGAGAAACAGAATAAAGATGTTTATATGGTGGCACTCAGAGATGATGGGAAGTTGATAGGATATTATGAGAAACATGAATATCGAAATGCAGAGACTATGAAACAATACGATTTGTGGTGATGATATGACGAAGGATAAATGGTACAAGCAGTTATTTGAGCGACTGAACAATTCCAAGTTCCGAAGCAGTTTCCATCTAAAGCAGAAAGATATTGATTACATAAACGAAAAAGGACTGGATACAATTTGTAGATGCAGATGCATGTCCGGTAGTAGGTATTATCGAGACAATAGCAAAGTTAAAAGAAGGTGCACAGAGTGGGTCTATTTAAGAAAAAGCCAGCTACAAAGACATATGATAAAGAAAATAAGAAACCAGTAATCAAAGTGAGCATATGTAATGGCGAGCAAGTAGCTGGTTTTAAAGATATTCATACAGGTAAAATAGAGGAGCTTCTTGTATAATTCAAATATAAGGAATTCCGAGAAAGAAGGTTGAGAAAAAAATACCTCAGAGTAAAATAAGATTACTGACT
>NZ_JAOQJL010000048.1:0-25716 GCF_025566965.1 Blautia ammoniilytica
GCTCAATGGTATTCTTATCATAGGCAGTGGGGATGTCGATCCTGTTTGATTGTTGGTTGTGGTGACTTAACAATACTACTTGTAGGATTTGGTTTCCACTGCTTTTTATTAAGTTATAGAAAAACTGCGCCACAGCCTTGGCAGGCCATCGCGCAGCGATTTTGTTCAACTTGAAGTTACCGAGTTATGCTTTCAATTATTTCTTTTGCAACACTATCAATGCTCATGTTAGACGTATCTATTCTGCTTGCATCATAATAGTGATTACTTAAATACTGTGTTGCCTCTGGCATATAGGTTACTGCCAAATCAATGTCTCGATTTTCTTGGTTATTTATGCGTTGATGTAGGATTTCTTTCTTGGCCGTTAATATAAAATGGTGACTCTCAATATTTGCGAAGCCATCTATAAGTTTCTGATTGCAATAATCATTAATCAATGCAACTGGAATGACTAAACAGTCGCAACTTCCTTCTTGTATTATTTCTGTTATTTCATCGACGAGAGCATCAACCAAATATTTTTTAGCTTCTGGATATCTTTTCCCAAAATAATCAGAAACTGAAGTTGGCTTATATTTTTCTTGCAATGCATCGAATTCAAGCAGATGTGCCTGTGGTATTTCCTCAACAATCGCAGCAGCAACAGCAGACTTTCCAATTCCAAAAGTACCATCTATCCAAATGATCTTCATATTCTTCTCCTGTAAATTCCGATTGTTATAATCTTTTTCAACTCCACCTTCTTGCCCTTCGGACAAGAAGTATCCCTCGCTCAAAGAGTTCGGTCAATTCCGATTCGAAATCAAATTTACATTATTAACAAATTCATCACCAAATTAACCATAATATCTTTCTCCTTTGGATCTGATTCTGCAATCATTAATGTTATTGCTACTAATGCACCATCACTTACCCTTTTTTGATCAGCTTTGTAAAGTATATTATTTCGAGCCAAAAATTCCAAAAATAACGATGCAGCAATTCTCTTGCATCCATCAGCATAAGGATGATCTTTTATCATAAAATACAAAAGATTGGCTGCTTTCTCTTCTAAGGAAGGATAAACATCTCCTCCAAAAACATTTTGATAAACTGCTGCAAGAATACCTTCAACTTTTCCCTTTTCTTTCTCAATCCCAAAGACATCCGAGTGAAATGAATCTTCCATTGCATTCACCATATTTCGGCAATCTTCATATGTAATTCTATAGATAGCCTTGCTTCCAGTAGGCTTTTTAAGTGATTGATGATCATACTGATCTAACAGCATCAAAGCATTTGTATATAAGCTAACAGCTTTCAACACCTCTGCTTCATCTACTTCCAAAGTACATGCAAGCATTTTTGTTTGGATATTTATTGTTCGTTGTAAAGCTTCTAATCTTTTTTCATTGATTGCATACCCCTGTATGATATACTGTTTTAGAACACTATTAGCCCATTTTCTAAATTCTACTCCTCGATTAGATTTCACTCTATAGCCTATAGAAATAATCATATCTAAATTATAATGTTCAACTTGATACACTTTTCCATCTGAAGCAGTTGTCGCAAAATTTGCGACAACTGAATTATCCAACTCTTCTTTTAATGCATTATTAATATGTTTCCCAATTGTCTTTACATCTCTTCCAAACAATTCGGCTAACTGTTTTCTATTAAGCCATACAGTATTATTTTTTATAGGCACAGTTAACTTTATTTCTTTATCGGCAGTTTCAAACAAAATTAATTCATTCTCCATGTTTGCTTTACCTTCTGAAAATACAAAAAAATGCCAACAGTTAAAACGAATTCAATAATAAATTTTCCGTTTTTTTAATTTTCTATAATTTAGCCCTACAAATTGAATTTATCGTCTTGTTCCATTCTTATCAAAATTCTTTTTTAATGCTATTTCTGTTGGGAGAATAGACCCAATTAAAGGAATAAGTTGAACACCACAGATAATTCCTCCTATACTCCCAACACAATCTTCATTTTTTCCAATCACTAAAAGCATGAATATTACTGTTATCGGCAACATAACCATTCCACAGACATACCAGACTTTACCACAATATTTATGAGCAAATTCCCATGTGTCTTTGTTCTTCATAGACATCGAAGTCCGATATCCAAATACTGAATTTATTTCCTTTGGAGCCTTTTTCATAAAATATCTTCCAAAACCAATCATCGTAAATGGAAGAAGCAAATCCATAATCAACATAAAAATCCAAAACCCCATTGTAAACCTCCTTTACTACAACTTCCGAGTTATTTTACTCTTTTTATATTCCTACCGCCTACTCTTCTGGATAAAGGCAAGCCTTAATTAAATTGCTTAGTCAGTTATATTTCGATGTTTGCTTTATAAACCTCGAATAATGTTAAAATAATCCTGTCTCTGGTCTACGACAGCGTATATAATGACTTCTTTTTGAGCTTCATTAACTTTATAAAATACAAGGTCTTTTTCAAGAACCAAAACCTTATAACCTTGACGTTTTAATACCAGGTATCTCGGATTAATTCCAAGATCTGGATTATCCCCTAGTTGTTGTATTCGATCTTCTATTTCGTCTAGCTTTTTCAATGCCATATCATTACCAAAATTCTGCGCAATATATAATACAATCTTTCGCAGACCAGCATCCGCAGTATCAGTACGAACAATTTTGTATTTCAAGCTTAGCCCTCCTGCAGCATAGCACGTAAATCATTAAAAGTTTCGCTGATCGGCTCAACACGACCATTCTTTACATCATCTTCTGCTTCAGCAAGGATTTCAAGTAATTCTATTCTTGATTTCATATTCTTGTATTCTTCATAAGACAAGGACACTGTATCGCCTCTTCCATTTACAGTAATGATAACTGCTTCTTTTCCCTCACGGCACTGCTTTGAAATTTCATTATAATGATTTCTTAAATCCGCTGATGGTCTGATAGCTTCCTGCATAGCAAACATAATACGCACCTCCTATTATTATATATGAAAATTATATCATTCATTGTCTATATTTTCAACGCTATTTCCATACTTGAAAAAATCCCATATAACGTAATCGTAATTCTAGCACCATTTTAAACCAGTTGCAGATACTTTTCTGGGTGTCAATGTATCTGCAACTTGTATTTTCTTAAGAATAAAGATACTTTTTAACTTGCAGATACATCATCGATCAATGCTATAACATCCGGTAGTTATATAGCTTAAAAAATCAGCTTTTCAGGATTGATAAATGGTTTTCGTGTTCTCTTTTTCACGGTCTGATTCTAAAATCCGCTTAATGTCCTCAAGGCTTTCAGCAAAATAAATCCCTTCCTGCCGTTCTCTGGAAGAAAGCCCATTTTCAATCATATGGTCCAGAAGCATTTTTAAACCATTATAATAACCGTCCAGATTATAGAGAATGCATGGGGCGTTCAGATGTTTTAAAGATACCTTTGACATGACTTCGGAGATTTCTTCCAGTGTTCCTGTTCCTCCGGGGAACGCAATAAAGGCGTCTCCCAGCTGGATCATTTTAGTCTTACGCTCTGTCATATCTTTAGTCACGATCAGTTTGGTCAATCCATCGTGCTGGATCTCGCTGTCAATAAAGAACTGTGGTTCAACACCTGTTACTTCACCGCCTGCATTCAACACACTGTCGGCAATTGCACCCATCAACCCGGATTTGGAACCTCCGTAGACCAGCGCATTTCCGCTGGTACCGATCCATTGTCCCAATTCCTGGACTGCGCTTTGCAGCCGTGGGTTATTTCCTTTATTTGCACCAAGATAGACAGTAATATTCATCTGAGATTTCCTCCAATACGATTTGCGATTTCCGTTAATATGATTTGCGATTTTTATCAATACTATCTGCGATTGTCGCCAATGCTATTTTGAATGGTTTGGGGCCAAATGCTCTGGTAATATAAAAAATCATGCTTATATGGATTGTTCCGTACTTTGCACTTGCCACTGTAATCATATTATGCAAAGAAGCTGAGGCGTTGTCAATGGTTCACAGATTTTGAGGTATTGCAGAAATATTGTACAAATGAAATGAATATTAAGTATAGTTCTAACTATATAAACAATACATGAAAATCAAGTATTATACAATTAAAGCGCTTATTGTATATAAAAATGATTTTATAATGAATAAAAATACAGAAACAGAGCGATAAAGTACATAAAATGATTGAAAATCGGATGAGATTTAGATATAATAAATATACATGCAGAGAGTAGCAGTAATATTTCTCGGAGGATGGAAATATATATACTGATGCATCTGAAACCAGGAACCAGGAACCAGGGAACCTGGCAACTGAAAATCGGAAAAAGGAAACTGAAAAGGAATAGGAAGAAAAAGAAAGAGGTGAAGGTATGAAGAGAAAACGACTTCAAAAAATGATTGCTTTGGCGGTTTGTACAGCTGTGATAACGACCATGGGTGGTTTTTCTGCGGCTGCAGAAGAAGTCTATGAAGTGGCTGCGGATGAAGAGACCGTCACAGATGTGCCGGCGGAGCCTGAGACAGAAGACATCTTCCAAGAGGTTGGCGAGGATGAAGAACAACTGCTTCAACAGAGCCAGGAGGGGAATGAAGAGACAGATGTTCTGTTTGGCGATGGAACTGTTATAGAGGAATTCTCTTCCGGAGAAGCAACAACGGATATTCAATATGGAAGTCTGAGCAAGGTATATCTGGATCCTGCCGGCGGTTCAGATACCAACAGCGGAGAAGCCGGTGATCAGGCTGTTAAGACGATTGATCAGGCTTTATCCCTGATTGAGGAGAATGGAACGATTTATCTGAAAAGCAGTCTTACGCTGAATGACAAAGAGGATCATCGTTGGTCGAAAGTAACGATTCGTCCGGCAGATACTTTGGCAGATGATGCGTTTAAACCAATGATACAGATCTTAGAAGATACCGGCCTGGCACTTGATGAAGTGTATATCAGCAATATCAAAGAATCCGGGGATTCCTGGCTTGGCCAGACTCTGCTGAAAAAAACAGGTAAAGGTGTACTGACCATAGGAACAGGCACTACGCTGGTATGTGACGCGAAGGTCAAGCATGCGATTTACACAAATAAAGAATATACTACTGCTACTTTGAAGATAAACGGTGGATCGATCCAGGGAGCCGACAGGACGAATTATGATGGACAGACCGCATTGGTTACTGTACAGTATGGGACAGCGGAGATGAGCGGCGGATCGATTACCGGGAATACGGCAGATTACGGTGGCGGCATTTATTTAAATGAGGCTCGTTTTTTCATGAGTGGCGGACAGATCTCCGGTAACAAAGCAAGGTATGGCGGAGGCATCTTTGGGGAAAACTTCTCCAACGTGACGCTTTCCGGCGGCCGTATTGCGGATAATCAAGCCGGTGACGGCGGTGGTGTTTATCTATGGGGGTCAGACCTTAAGATGGATCGTACAGAACCGGATGGACAGCCCTGCGTGATCGAAAATAATACTGCAGCTGCAGATACTCTTAATCATGTTTATGGCCAGGGTGGCGGCGTTTATTTAGGCTATGGGAGAGCCCGGCTGGGCAAGGGTACCATACAGGGAAATAAGGCTAAACCACAAATTAAATATAATGAAGATGGAGAAGTGATGAGTTCTACCGGCGGCATGGGCGGCGGTGTTCATGCTTTTAATGGCAGCATTGAGCTGACTGCCGCACGGATCTGCAATAACCAGACATATACAGGCGGTGGCATTTTTACGCAGAGTACAGAAGTGATAGATGCATTGAAGATGACCGGCGGCGAGATCACAGGGAATGGGGCAGCCCGTATGGGAGCTGGTATCTGCGCCAGTCTGTGGTATCGGAATGGTTATTATGATGGCAGCGGACAGGTGATCGTTCATCAGAATATGGATCTGGAGATCAGTGGCGGCAAGATCAGTGGCAATATGTCAGGAGAAGGCGAAAACGTGGATGAAAATGCTATTACCCTGGATCTGGTCTGCGATCCTGAATTTGATGAGAATGTGAAATTCCCAACCCTGCATCTAAGCGGTTCACCGGAGATCAAAGGATATGTGATGCTGATGGATTATTGTGATCCAGTATGCAGCCCCAAGGTAGTGGTTGATGATGCCTTTACACCAGTTAATCCTGTAGAGATGAAAGGCGGTTATTGTGAGCCTGGTGTGGTGGCAGTGAAATGGAAGGATGGATTAACACCGGATGCATCCCTTTTTACCGTTGACAAAGGATTTGGCTCCGAATTAAAGCTGGACGGGCAGACCTTGACATGGGTAGAAAGAGTAAAGGTTACTTTCTACTGGATAGAAAAACAGGGTGACAGGTATTATCAAAGAAATAAAAATCTATATATCGTACCAGGAAATAAAGTGAATCCGTCAGAAATCCCAGCTCAGACAGAGCTTCCAGGATATACGTTCAAAGGATGGGTAGATGTTGACGATCATGACTGGACACCGGATATGGAGATCACCGGAAAGATCAGGCTGTACGAAAATTGGGCGTTGAATGCTCCATCTGTAACATTAACAGCAGACAGGGAGAACAGCTGCTTTACCCTGCCCGTAACACTGACTGCCCGGGCATCTCATGAAATAAGCACAGCAAAATTAACCTATCAGTGGTACAAGGATGGTACTTTACTTGATGGGCTGACAGAGGCAGAATGTAAGGTATCAGAGCCAGGTGAGTACAAAGTAGTGGTTACAGTCAAAAGCGGCACTTATACTGCAACGAAGGATGCAGTGCTCACTATTTCCAAAAAGGACCACGAATATACATGGAAATTTGATGATAAGGCACATTGGCAGATCTGCAATCTGGATGGTGAGACGACAGAGTCCAAAGGCCATACCTTCGGTGAATGGAAGGTTGTAAAGGAAGCTGCTGTATCAGTTACGGGAGAAAAGGAACGCACATGTACGGTATGCGGATATAAGGAAACAGAGGTGCTCGCAGCACTTCCGGCCCCAACACCTACGCCTACAGTGACACCTCCAACACCGACTCCTGTACCGGCACAGGCTCCGGTTCATCTCTCCAGACTTACAAGCAAGAAGACATCTATAACTATAAAATGGAATAGGATCAAGGGCGCTTCCGGATATAAGATTTATGGAAGCAAATGCGGCAAAGATTACAAGCTTCTGAAAACAGTAAAAGGAAGCGTCACCAAATGGACCCACAAGGATCTTAAGGCAAATACCTATTACAAGTATTATGTGGCTGCATACAAGACGGTAAATGGCAAACAGACCATTCTTTCTAAAACACCGGCTATGCATATTCCAACAACCGGCGGCAAGTTCAGCAAAGTAACGGCTGTTAATGTTAAGAAAGAAAGCATTACCCTGAAAAAGGGCAGGAAGACATCCGTTAAGGCCAGTGTAGTGAATTCAGATGGAAAAGTCGTAAAACATGTGGCTGTACTGCGTTATATGAGCAGTAATAAGAAAGTGGCAACGGTGAACAGTAAGGGAGTGATCACTGCCCAGGGAAAAGGCAAGTGTACGATTTACTGTTATGCCCAGAATGGGCTTCGCAAGAGTGTGAAGGTAACTGTAAAGTAGGCTCAGTAGAGGCACCTGGCAGAGAACTTCGGTTTTCTGCCAGGTGTTTTTAGGTGATGAAAAGCTTCACAATACCAAAAGGGATAAGGCAAAAACTATAAGTAATAACAGGTAAAATGAATTATACAAACCATTTTTCCTTTGCTATCATTATATCAGCTTATAAATAATATAAAATTGATAGGAATAAGAGGAATTAAAATGGCGAGAGAAATAGAAACAAAGTGTCTTCACTTAGAAGAAGAGGAAGGTTGTTGTAACAATTATGGATCCATCAGCTATCCGATTTACCAGACAGCAACCTATGCACATGAAGGAGTGGGCAGAAGTACAGGTTTTGATTACAGCAGATTACAGAATCCAACAAGAGAGCACCTGGAAAAGGTGGTGGCATCCCTGGAGAACGGCATTGATGCACTGGCCTTTTCTTCAGGAATGGCAGCAATCTCCTTGTTGATGGAGATTTTTAAGCCAGGGGACCACCTGATTGCAGATGCAGATCTGTATGGGGGAAGCATCCGGCTTTTTGACCATGTATCTTCCAAGAACGGAATTTCTTTTTCAAGGGTGGACTGTCATAAGGTGAATGTGGAAGATTATATTCAGGAAAACACAAAAGCCATCTATATTGAAACACCTACCAATCCGATGATGAATGTAACAGACATTCAGGAACTTTCTAAGATTGCCAGAAAGCATGATTTGCTGCTTATTGTAGACAATACCTTCTTATCTCCTTATTTCCAGAATCCGCTGGATCTTGGGGCGGACATTGTGGTACACAGCGGCACCAAATATCTGGGCGGACATAACGATACACTTGCCGGATTTCTGATAACAAACAGGGAAGACATCAGTGAGAAATTTCGCTTTCTGATCAAAACAACCGGCGCCGGGCTGGCTCCACTGGACAGCTGGCTGCTTCTTCGGGGTATCAAGACATTGGGTGTGCGTATGGATCGTGCCCAGGAAAATGCCATTGCCATTGCACATTGGCTGAAAAAACAGAAAGCAGTGACCAAAGTGATCTATCCGGGACTTCCTGAGCACCCTGGATATGAGATCATGAAAAAGCAGGCCAGAGGCTTTGGCGCAATGCTTACTTTCCAGCTGGAAAGTAAAGAATTTGCTCTTGCAATTCTGGAAAATGTCCGTATGATTAAATTTGCAGAAAGTCTTGGAGGAGTGGAAACATTGATCACTTATCCAACTACACAGACCCATGCAGATGTTCCAAAAGAGATCAGGGAAAAGAACGGGATCACCGAAGCGACCCTGCGTTTATCTGTTGGTATTGAAAATATCAAAGACCTGATCGCTGAACTGGAAAAAGTATTCAAAGAGACAGAAGGAGAACTTTATGCCAGAGAGAAATCTTGATTTTGACAGGATTATTAACAGAAAAAACACCAATTGTCTGAAGTATGACTTTGCAGAAAAAAGGGGTATGCCGGCAGATGTGCTGCCACTGTGGGTGGCAGATATGGATTTTGAAACATCTTCTTATATAGAGGATGCACTTGTAGAACGTGCAAAAGAGGGAATTTTTGGATACAGTGAAGTGAAAACACCTTATTTTGAAGCAGTACATAACTGGATCCGGGAACGTCATGGATGGGATACCAGGGAAGAGTGGCTTGTAAAGACGCCAGGCGTGGTGTTTGCTCTTGCCATGGCAGTAAAGGCCTATACAGAGCCAGGGGACAGTGTACTGATCCAGTCTCCGGTTTATTATCCGTTTTCTGAAGTGATCACAGATAATAACAGAAAGGTAGTCAGCAATGATCTGTACCTTGGAGAAGATAACCGCTATCATATGGATTTTCAGGATTTTGAGAAAAAGATCGCAGATGAAAGGATAAAGCTTTTCTTTTTGTGCAATCCCCATAACCCGGTCGGCAGGGTATGGACGAAAGACGAACTGATCCGGGTGGGAGATCTTTGTGTGAAATACGGAGTAACGGTAGTCAGCGATGAGATCCACCAGGACTTTGTGTTCAAGGGAAAACATCAGGTTTTTGCAGGGCTGAAAAAGGAATATGAGGATATTACGGTTACTTGTACAGCGCCAAGCAAAACCTTTAATCTGGCAAGTATGCTTATTTCCAATATTTTTATTCCCAATCCAGATCTGCGCCGCAGGTTCCGGAAGCAGATGGACGCAGCTGGCATGAGCCAGCTGGGTATCCTTGGGCTGGTGGCCTGTGAAACTGCATACACAAAGGGCAGTCAGTGGTATGAAGCCATGCATGCATATGTGAAAGAAAATATTGAATTTACCAGAAAATATGTGGAAGAAAAGCTGCCAGGCGTGAAGATGACAGACCATGAAGGAACCTATCTGGTATGGCTGGACTTCAGGAAAACAGGACTATCTGTGGAGGAATTGGAGCATCGGATAATTTACAAAGCCGGGCTGTGGCTGGACAGCGGGAAGATCTTCGGCGATCTGGGGCGTGGATTTCAGAGAGTGAATGTAGCCTGTCCCAGGGCGACTTTGACAGAGGCACTGGAACGGATCCGCCGGGCCTTCATAGATTAAGAAGGTTTTGGGTTATTCACTGTATTAAAAGAAATGTTAGATATTTACCCAAAATTTACAAATGTACACAGTGAGTCTTTGTATAAATAGGTTGAAATGCATGAAAATACTTGAAATAGCTGGGATAAAATGGTATTCTTACACTAAATGCAGGAGGATCATTTTGTAGACATATGAAGGAAATGTGGATCATATAATAATTGTATGTCCGCAGATTTGTATGCAAGATGATACCTATGCAGAATTTTTTTCTAGGAGGGAAAGCAATGAAGAAAGATCTTAAGACTCTTAACAGATCACTGGCAATTGCCATTGCAGCAGCAATGACTATGACATCTGTTCCTAGCACACTTTTTGCTGCTGATTTTACAGACAGCGATGTGGCAGTAGAAGCAGTTGAGCCAGAAGAGACAGAGGCACCGGTGGATGTAGAGGAAGAGCCGGCAGTAGAAGAAGCAACAGAGTTCAGCAGCGATGCGGCAGAAACAGAGGATGTTTTCTCTGATCATGTATCCGAGGAGGCAACCGTAGATACTGCAGATGTACAGGTTGGTACTCCTGGCACACCTGCTAAGGTAACCGGTCTTTATATTGACACAGATAAGGATTATGTGTCTTCTCCGGTGCTTCGCTGGAATACAGTAGAGGGTGCATACAAATATGAATTTGCTGTAACAGATGCAGCCGGGAATGAGTATGGATATGTTTCCACGGACAGCAAGACTGGCAAATATGTGTTTAGATATGCTTCTAAGGATTGGGCCAGTGCAATGCCATCATATGACGTGACTAATCTGGCAGGACAGTATGCATATAAGATTGCAGCAGATGGCTCTGATTACGAGAGTATATATGCAGATGCAGAGAAGAAGGTACTTCTTAAATCTCTTTCAGCTGGACAGACTTATAATATCCGTGTACGTGCAGTGAACCGTTATCAGGATCCTGCAACTCCAAATGCAGAGGCTGTAGAGACTGTTGGTGAGTGGTCTGATCCGGTAGTTTACGCAGTTCCTGCAACATATGCTCCTGTACAGCTTACCAATTTAAGATATGCATCTGAGGATGATGATAATCTGTATTTTGCATATGATGGTGCTGTTACAGCAGGATCTGTTCATGGACAGTACACATCCGATCCAGATTATGCAAATCTGTATGAATGGGAATGGGAGGATGCATATGCAGATGCATCCAAGACTACATTGGCTATTTCCAAGAGTGATCTTGAAAGCGGAAAGACCTATTATCTCCGTGTGATCAACCGTGTAAATGGTAATTCCCTCACAGATGCACAGGGCAAGGACGTTTGGTCTAATGTAATTGCATTCACCTATACTGCAAAACAGGCAGATCCACTTAAAACAATTACAGGCCTGACCATGTACAACGAAGGACGAGATTCCTACAGTTTCCGTTTTGATCCGGTGCTTGAAGAAGATGATAAATGGGAACTTCAGTGGTCCAAGGATCCAAACTTTGTAACGGATGTACAGAGCAGCGCTAAGGGTACTTATGTATCAAAATATTCTATGGAAACAGGTGCGACATATTATGTAAGAGCCATTACTTATAAGTATGGCGCAAAGGGTATAGAGTATGGTACACCGTCCAATATCGTTACGATTGTCAAAGCAAAAGAGCCTACCGCATCCAATCTGGTTCTTGCTGAAAAGACAGAAGACGGATATGTTTTCAAATATACTGGAAATATTAAGCTTCCAAACAGCGGTATCCAGTTGTGGATCTCCAAGGATCCTGGATTTTCAAATAATCCTTCACTGACCAAGCTGAGAACAAATTCCGATGGCGAGGAACAGTTTACTCTCTATAACAGTTATTTTGAGCCAGGCTATACTTACTATGTACGTATCAGACCATACAGTGAAGACAGCAGCCTTGAAGATTCCAATAAGGCAGATGAGACATGGTATGGAGCATTTTCCAATACTGTAACCGTATCTCCAAAGGTTTCTGATGTAAACGTAACTGCAGAGGTTGCTTCTACAAGCATTACTCTTACTGCAACTGCAGAGGATCCTTCTTACGCAACAGGATATCAGTTCCAGAAGAAGGTTGGCAAGAAATACCAGAATCTTGGAAAGACTACAAATGGTATTTACACAGATAAGAAGCTGAAACCTAATACTGCTTATACTTACCGTGTACGTGCTTACTATGTAAGCGAGAAGACAGGCAAGACTTCTTATGGTGCATGGAAGACTTATACAACTCTTACCTGGGGCGGCAATCTGAATGTGAGAGCAGTTGCAAAAGGTAAGACATCTGTAAAGCTTACCTGGAATAAGCTGAAAGGCGCACAGGGATACGAGGTATTCCGTACTGTAACAGATTCCTATGGAAAGAGCTACAGCGCAGACCAGGGAAGAACCAATACCTATGAAAAGTGGACACTTGTAAAAGACATCAAGAAAGCATCCGCAAAGACCTACACTGTGAAACGTCTTGCTGCAGGACAGGATTACAGATTTAAAGTACGTGCATACAAAGTTGTAAATGGAAAGAAATACTATATTGAAGACGAAGATAGCTGTACATTAGATTTTGCATTATGGATTGTTTCCAGCAAGCAGAATGCAAATGGTACATTAAAACTTACCTGGAATCCGGTTTATGCTGGTAATGGCTATCTGATTGAGAAGAAAAACCGGGATACAGGCGTATGGGAAGCATATAAGACTATTACAAGGGCAGCAACTTCTTCTTTTACCTTCCCGGCAGCAAATGGACAGACAGATACTTACAGGATCCGTGCATATAAGAACGGTAACCCGAAGACCTACACTGAGGACTACAGCTTTGAGGTAGATCCATATCTGGCAGCACCTACAGGCGTAAAGGCGACTGTAAATAAAGCAGACGGAAGCATTACTGTTAAATGGAATCCGGTAGCAGGCGCTGATTACTATGAAGTATACAGAACTACAAGAGCTGCATCCACATATAACAAGGATACCAAGACATATTCATATTCATATGGATATGCCAATAGGCTGGACAATTGGGTTGTTGATGCTAATTCCAAATATGGTTATAAGGTTTCTGATGAGGATCTGACAGCTACCACCACCACTGACAGAAAAGTATCATATGTGAATGGCAACGGCATTGAGCAGACATGGTATGAAGGACCGAAGGCAGGCGTTAAGTACTACTATTATGTAGTTGCTGTTAAGAATGGTACTGCTTATGCGGTTAAAGACAGCGGTAAGACTATCGAAAGCGGAAACAGTGCAGCTGCAGCAGCAACTGTAACAAATGTAACAGTTGCAAAGACAAAGATCACTTCCGGCAAAGCAACAAAGGGCAAAGTTACCCTGAAATGGAAGAAAGTTGCAGGAGCAGCTGGATATGAAGTATACCGTTCCACAAAGAAGGGCAGCGGATATACCAAGCTGGCTACTATCACAAAAGGCTCTACTGTGAAGCTTACAGACAAGACTGTAAAGGCTGGAAAGAAATACTACTACAAAGTACGTGCGTATAAGGCAAACGAGGCTGGTGTAGATGTATATGCAGCTTATTCAGCAGCAAAAGCAGTAAAAGCAAAATAATAGATGCACAAGGCAGAAGCGATCTGCCAGGGCATTCACAGATGTATCAGAAATGATGAAGAACCGTCGCAGGTATGTGCCTGCGGCGGTTTTTTGAAGAGGAGAAAGCAAGATGAAGATGATCACAGATCTGCATATCCATTCCAGGTATTCTATGGCAACCAGTAAAGACGGAAATCCGGAAAATCTGGATCTTTGGGCAAGAAAAAAGGGGATCAGTCTTATTGGAACAGGAGATTTTACCCATCCTGCATGGAGAGGGGAACTTTTGGAAAAACTGATTCCTGCAGAGGATGGATTGTACCGTTTGAAAGGGGAGTATGTGGCTTTGGAGGCCAAAAAGTATCCGGGAGAAGCACCCAGGTTTGTGATCACCGGGGAGATCAGTTCTGTTTATAAAAAGTATGGGAAGTCAAGAAGAGTTCATAATGTACTTATACTTCCAGGGCTGGAAGCTGCAGATCAGCTGTCAAGCAGACTTGAAAAGATCGGAAATATCCATTCAGACGGAAGACCTATCCTGGGCCTTGACAGCCATGATCTTCTTGAGCTTATGCTGGATACCTGTCCGGAGGGAATGCTGGTACCTGCACATATATGGACACCGCATTATTCAGTATTTGGCGCATTTACCAGATTTCAAAGTATGGAAGAATGTTTTGGCGATCTGACATCTTATGTGCATGCTGTGGAAACGGGGTTATCTTCAGATCCGGCTATGAATTGGCAGTTATCCTCACTGGATGCTTATCAGCTGATTTCCAATTCGGATGCTCATTCTCCGGGAAAGCTGGGGCGTGAGGCCAATCTTCTGGATATAGACAGATCCTATGAGGGGCTGTATCAGGCAATCCAGAAGGGGCAGGGGCTTGACGGAACGTTGGAATTTTTTCCTGAAGAAGGAAAGTACCATTACGATGGACACCGAAAATGTGGGATCTGCTTAAGCCCTGAGGAAACAGAGCAGAACCATGGGCTTTGTCCGGTTTGTGGGAAAAAGCTGACGATTGGCGTAGAACACAGGATACAGGAACTGGCGGACAGGAAAAAAGGCTTTGTACCAAAGAATGCCAGACACTTTGAGAAGCTGGTGCCTTTACCGGAAGTGATCAGCCAGGTTATGGGATTTTCACCAACAAGTAAAAGGGTTCAGGCAAAATACCAGGAACTGTTGGATAGCCTGGGATCAGAATTTGACATTTTACGGCAGGTTCCGCTGGAAGACCTTAAAAAAACAGGCGGCGAATTGCTTAGTGAAAGTATTGGATGTATCCGAAGGGGAAATGTGATCTGTCATCCTGGGTATGATGGAGCGTATGGGACTATAGAATTCGGAAACTGAGCAGAAATAAGGAATACGTAACTGTAAAGCTATGTCTTAAAACCAGGAGGAATAAGGGGAAATGGCGGTAAAAATTGGTATTATCTCAGATACTCATGGCCTGTTGCGGCAGGAAGTTGTGGAGAATCTGAAAGACTGCAGGTATATTCTGCATGCAGGGGATGTGACAGATCCTGGAATTTTGGATCAACTGCGGGTAATGGGGGATTTGTATGCAGTTCAGGGAAATAATGATAGAAGCTGGCAGCGGCCGCTTGCCCAAAGCCTGTGGTTTGAGATTGAAGGCATTCGTTTTTTTATGGTGCACAATAAAAAAGATGTGGCCTGGGATCTGAAAGACCGACAGGTGGTTATTTTTGGACACAGCCATAAATATTTCCAGGAAATAATTGATGGCCGGTTGTGGCTGAATCCGGGAAGCTGCGGCCATTCCCGTTTTGGAGGAGATGTGACCATGGCTGTAATGATTGTAGAAAATGGAAGCTATCAGGTGGAAAAAATCGTGATTCCCACAGTTGCAATTTAAAAGGGACGGAGTATAATAAAAAAACGCAGAAAGTTGTGGCAGATATAAGGAGGGTTGATGTGGATAAAAAGGAAGCCAATGTGGATAAAAAGAAATCTGATGTGAATAAAAAGAAAGCCGATGTGAAATTTATTGTTGGAATGGTGATCCTGGTGGCTGTGATGGCAGTTATGTGCGGATCTTTCTGGAAGGTGGTATCTATGCAGGCCGCCAAAGATAAGGAAGATGAGGCCAGACAGGAGCAGGAGGCGATCCGGGCGATCTGTGTAGAGGCAGGAGATGGACTGAAGGAGCAGGTATTTGTGGACATGACTACAAAGACTGTATTCAAGGCAGATATTCCATCTGAGGGGATCTATAACCGTAATGGAAAACTGATCCAGGGAGATGTACTGGAAAATGGAGATATGGTAAAGATTTATGGAGATTCGGTGATGACCAGATCTATACCCGCTCAGTATCCAGGAGTTACAAAAATGCAGAGGATGGGACGGGCAACTCTGGAGGAAGCCCAGCCATATCAGCAGATCGTGGATGATCTTATGGCATCAACAAAGGTTGTAACAGAATAAGCTGTCGTGAATTTCTGAATATTACAAAATTATATTATATATACGAAAGAAAGTGTGCACAGAATGAAGTTTTTAAGACAATTTGGAATTATCTTACTGTTATCAGCTCTTGGGGAGGGGCTTCATGCCTTGCTTCCCTTGCCTGTACCTGCCAGTGTATATGGACTGGTACTGATGCTGGCTGCGCTGATGACTGGTATTATAAAAGTAGGGCAGGTAGAGGAAACGGCGGATTTTCTTATTGAGATCATGCCGGTGATGTTTGTACCGGCAGGTGTAGGATTATTGAATGCCTGGGGGGTGTTGCAGCCAATTTGGGTGCCGGTTGTTATGATCACAGTGATCACTACAGTGATCGTGATGGTAGTAACCGGAAGAGTAACACAGACTGTAATTGAAAAAGACAGAAAGGGACATGACAGCAAATGACGAATTTTATAGAGAACTCCGTGTTTTTAGGTGCAGTGTTAAGCCTTGTGGCATATGAAGCAGGCATGCTTCTGAAGAGAAAATTCAAACTTGCCATATTTAATCCTCTGCTGATCGCGATTCTGTGTGTGATGGGTGTGCTTTCCCTGCTTGGTGTTGATTATGATACCTACAATGAGGGAGGCAAATATATCAGTTATCTTCTGACCCCGGCAACGGTGTGTCTGGCAGTGCCGTTATACCGTCAGATGAATCTTCTGAAGAAGAATATCAAGGCTGTGGTTCTTGGGATTGTTTCAGGTGTACTGGCAAGCCTTGTAAGTGTACTTGTTTTGGCATGGTTATTCGGGCTTTCACATGAGGAGTATGTTACGCTTCTTCCAAAGTCCATTACAACGGCGATTGGAATGGGTGTATCTGAGGAACTGGGGGGCATTGTAACCATTACAGTAGCAGTGATCATTATTACAGGTGTTCTGGGCAACATGATCGCAGAAGCTGTGTGCCGGATCGCCAGAATCAATGAGCCTATCGCCAAAGGGCTGGCTCTTGGTACTTCTGCTCATGCCATTGGTACTGCAAAGGCGATGGAGATGGGAGAAGTGGAAGGCGCTATGAGCAGTCTGGCCATTGCAGTGGCAGGGCTTCTTACAGTGGTGGGAGCTTCTGTTTTTGTTCAGTTTTTATGATGATACCGATCTATGGCTGTCAGGACTACGGTTCTGGCAGCTTTTTCGTATCTTTTTTGTGGCAGGCATTACAGTTGATATGATGTTGTGGGTAAAAGCCTAAGGCAATGATACCTATGGATTGTTTCGTGCTATGCACTACAACAATCCTACCCTGGTACCGTGATACATAAAAACGAACAAATATTCGAACATAAAATTGTAGAATATTGACGAAATAAACAAATGTTCGAAAAAGAAGAATATGTGCCGTTTTATTGGACTGAATATGTGATATACTCTCAATAAATAGAAAATATGTTCTGAAAATATGTTCGGAAATTAAGCGAAATAAGGGGAGAGAGTATATGTGGGGATCAGAGAAAAGTACAGGCAGACGGGAGATGGCATTTGCACAGGGGACAGTTTCCGGTATGACCAGGAAGTCCGGTGCACACAGAAAGGGAGAGAAGCTTTCCAGGAATATGGCTATGTTTCTCGGTATTATTTTGACTGCGGAGATTATGATCGCAGGGGCCATGGTATTTAATTTTGATTTTAAGGGCGCAGATGTTATTGCCCTGATATTTGCATTTATGGTATTATATTCTGGAGTTGTGGCAATGCTCACAGATAAGTAGGAGATGTGTAGATGCCGAAGTCATTTCATCAAAAGATCAAAATATTATATTTAATGCAGGCATTTTTAGAACGTACAGACAAAGAGCATCCGATGACAGTGAAGGATCTGCAGGCATATCTGGCCAATGCAGGGATCAGTGCAGAGCGCAAGACCGTTTATGACGATATAGAGAATCTGCGGGTGTTTGGCTTGGATATAGTGAATCGAAGGGAGAAACCTTCCGGTTTTTATCTGGCACACAGAGAATTTGAACTGGCAGAGCTTAAGCTTTTGGTAGATGCGGTACAGTCCTCCAAGTTTATTACTTCAGGGAAGTCCAGACAGCTGATCAGAAAGCTGGAAGGTCTGGCCAGTGTACACCAGGCAAGAGAACTGCAGAGACAGGTCTGGGTAGAGAACAGGGTTAAGTCCATGAATGAAAGTATCTATCATAATATTGATCAGATCCATCAGGCGATATCCAGTGACCGTCAGATCTGTTTTCAGTATTGTGAGTGGACATTATCCAAGCAATTAAGCCTGAAGCGTAATGGGGAAAGATACAGGATCAGTCCCTGGAAGATGATCTGGAAAGATGAGAATTATTATCTGATCGGACTTGATGAGAAGAGCGGGATCGTGAAGCATTATCGGGTTGATAAGATGCTGAAGATATCGCTGGAGGCAGAAGCGCGCAACGGTAGAGAATTTTTTGAAAGCTTTGATGAGGCCAGATTTGCAGCAGGTACATTCGGTATGTTTGGTGGCCGGGAAGAGGCAGTGGGGCTGAAGTTTGAGAATCGTCTGGTAGGGGTGGTGATTGACCATTTCGGGCAGTCCACGATGATCATTGGTAAAGATGAGAATCATTTTTCCATAAAGGTTCGTGTGAATGTAAGCGGGCAGTTTTTTGGCTGGCTGGCAGGTCTTGGGGCAGGTGTGGAGATCATATCCCCTGAGAATGTACGTTGTGAGTACAGAGACTATCTGAAGAAGGCACTGGCTCATTATGAAGGATAACAGGATGACAGTAAAATCGCGATTATTAGAAATTTTAGAACAGCATAAAGGGGAAGTTTTGTCTGGTGAACATCTGGCTCAGGAACTGAACTGTACAAGGGCAGCGATTTGGAAAGGCGTTAAGTCCCTGCGGGAAGAAGGACACAGGATCCAGGCTGGACCTAATAAGGGATATATGTTAGAAGCAGACAGCAACCGGCTGTCTGTAGAGGGACTGAAGCTTTATCTGGATCATCCAGATGTGATGGTACGATTGTACGACAGCGTCCCATCCACTAATCAGGCAGCCAAGCTGGCAGCAGTCAGTGGAGATGCTGGTCATGGTTCGCTGGTAGCTGCCCTGGAGCAGACAGAGGGCAGAGGCAGACGAGGCAGGAGTTTTTGCTCACCCAGGGAAGCTGGGTTATATTTCAGTGTTGTACTTCATCCGGGTGAGTCTTTGCAGGAGAGCCTTTTGATCACTACTGCGGCAGCAGTTGCTGTTTACAAGGCTGTTCTTGAAGTATGCGGCATATCTCTTGGAATTAAATGGGTCAATGATCTGTTCAAAGACGGAAAAAAGGTTTGCGGTATACTTACAGAGGCAATGACAGATTTTGAAAGTGGGAATATTGAGTCTGCTATTGTGGGGATTGGTCTGAATCTGTTTCCCGGAGAAGAAATTCCAGAGGAACTGGAAAATATTGCCGGAGCGTTGTATGATACAGAGGAAGAGGCTGGCAGAGCAGACAGGAACAGGCTGATGGCACAGATCGTAAATCATCTGCTGAAGGAAACTGAGGATCTATCCCTTTCGCAAGTGTATATACAGCAGAATTTTATTTTGGGAAGGGAAATACAGATTCAGGATTCTGGAAATCTTCGGAAAGCTACTGCGATGGCCATATGCCCGGATGGCAGACTTCTAGTGAAGGAGGCTGACGGGAGTGAGAGCAAGCTGTCTTACGGAGAAGTATCAGTAGTCCTGCCGGAAGGATAGATAGCCAGACAAAAGTGGAGGATACAGTAGATGACAGAGACACAGAGACTATATTATGAAGACGTATATATCAGGGAATTTCAGGCGCAGGTGTTGGCGTGTCAGGCTGCAGGGAAAGGATATGCGATTCTGCTTGACAGAAGTGCTTTTTACCCAGAGGGAGGCGGACAGCCCAGTGATCAGGGAGTTCTTGATTCAGTGAAGGTGACAGAAGTCCATGAGAAGGATGGAGAACTGCTTCACTATACAGATGCACCATTGGAACCAGGAACGCAGGTCACAGGAAGGATCAACTGGCAGCGCAGATTTGATCTGATGCAGCAGCATTCCGGAGAGCATATGGTTAGCGGTCTGGTACATCAGGCATATGGATATGACAATGTAGGCTTTCATATGGGCAGTGATGTGATTACTGTAGATTTTAACGGTATACTTACAGAGGCTCAGATTCATGAGATAGAACAGCAGGTAAATCAAAAAATCTGGGAGAATGCTGCAGTTGAGATTTTCTATCCGGACAAAGATGCACTGGAAACACTGGATTACAGAAGCAAGAAGGAGCTTAACGGACAGGTAAGGATCGTGCGTTTCCCTGGTGTGGATACTTGTGCATGCTGTGGCACACATGTGGCATATACTGGAGAGATTGGCATGGTGAAGCTGCTTTCTGTAGAGAAGTTTCGGGAAGGAGTGCGTATGGAGATGATCTGCGGCAGTCGTGTACTGGATTATCTGAATAAGGTGGATGACCAGAATCATCAGATTTCCATGCGTTTGTCTGCCAAAAGTGACCGGACTGCGCAGGCAGTAGAACGGCTGCAGGAAGAGAATTTTTCTCTGAAAGGCCGTGTGCAGTCTCTGGAAGAGGGGATGTTTGCTGCAGAGGCAAATAAATGGGCAGGTAAAGGCAATGTACTTCTGTTCCAGCAGAATATGGAGGCTGATAGTCTGAGAAAGCTGACAGATGCAGTGATGCAGACCTGTGGAGGACGATGTGCAGTCTTTTCATCCAATGCAGATGGCAGCTGCAAATATGCTATGGGAGAAAAGGCCGGGGATCTGCGCCAGTTGACAAGGAATATGAATAATGCCCTGAATGGCAGAGGCGGCGGTAAGCCATTCTTTGTACAAGGCTCTGTCCAGGCAGGAGAGGATCAGATCCGTGAGTTTTTCAGGGAACTGTAAGGAGAGGACAGATGTTTGGAGAATGTCATGCACATCTGATTATGGATGGCCTGAATTACCGCAGGGCAGTGGATCTGCATGCGGATGGGGTAAAGGATAAAGTTATACAGAGCCGATTTCGGCTGTATCAGGAACTGGGGATTCTGTTTGTCCGTGATGGTGGAGATGCAGGGATGGTATCCAAAAGGGCGAAGGAATTGTCAGGAGAATACGGGATTGATTATAGGACACCGGTATTTGCTATTCATAGGAATGGCCACTATGGTGGGATTGTGGGCTGCGGATTTGATACATTAAGAGAATATCATCAGAAGGTGATGGATGCCAAGGCTCTGGGAGCGGACTTTATTAAGATTATGACTACCGGGATTCTGGATTTTAACGATCATGGGAAGATTACCGGCCAGCCGCTGGATAAAGAAGAAGTAAAAGAAATGGTTCATATCGCCCATGAAGAGGGATTTGCAGTGATGAGCCATACAAATGGAGATTACGGAGTTCAAGCAGCCATTGAGGCCGGGGCAGACAGCGTGGAGCATGGGAATTATATAAGCGAAGAAACGATTTCCATGCTGGCGGATAGTAGTACTGTGTGGGTGCCTACTCTTGTTACTGTGCGCAATCTTATGGGCAGCGGCAGATATGACAGCCAGATCCTTGCCAGGATTGCAGCACAGGGAGAAGAGAACCTGCGCCTGGCCTATCGGGCAGGCGTGAAAGTGGCACTGGGAAGTGATGGCGGTGCTTATATGGTTCCGCATGGATGGGGACTTATGGACGAATACCATGCATTTCTGGATATCCTTGGAACTTTGGCGAAGGTAGCGGAGATAGATGACTGGCTTACAAAGGGAGAGAAAGAGATCCGTGAGAGATTTAAAAGGGACGCCTGATATCAGGCGTCCTGGATTTTTATAGAAGTATAAATGTTGGATTCTCTGGAAAGAGCAGGGTCAAAGGTAATGTTGATGCCAGCACCTAAAGCGAGGCCGGATGTGGAAGTGTTTTGAGCATTTTCAGTCAGGCAGGTGACTACCGCACCGTCTCCGGTCTGGATGGTAACAGTATTGGCAGTTGTACCAAGGATTGTGCCGGATACAGTAAAGTTCATCTGATGCTGGCTCATGTTATCCGGGTTGTCTCCGGATACAGAACTGACTGAGATCCCTTCCATGGATTCGCCAGAGAAATCTTCTCCTGTGTAATAAACAGAAACCCCTGAGCCAGGAGCGATTCCACCTGGGAAATAACAGGGCAGCTGGGACAGATCCAGATTTACGCTGGTACTGGAGGTATTTGGCAGTACCTGAAGTACATTATTGGAAATACTCTGGATCACACCACGGAACTGTTTGGGAACAGTGGATGGATCCGGTTCTGTCTGATCATCAGATGGTTCTGGGGTAGGGGTGGGATCCGGAAGCTGGATAGGATCTATGTCAGAGATACTGACTACTTTTACATGGCTGGCATCAAGTACATTGGAAGCATCATCCCCGGATTTTCCGAATTTTCCCTTGAAATGTACATATACCCAGTTACCGGCAGCAATGCCATTCTGGTAATATTGCTGGGTACCTGTGATAGGATACGTAGCTGTCTTTCCGTTTTTGGCTTTTATGGTAATGGTATTAGGGGTAAGGCTGACGATGGCACAGTGCGCAGTCCGATCTTTCAGTTCTTCTGTTTTGTGGAATTCATCTACTACCTTTAAGGCTTTTACTGTACTGGTATCGCTGTCTGTATCAGAAAGCTGTCCCTCATAGATCACGCTGATCTCATCGCCGGAAATCATACCGTCAGAGCATTCCAGAGTGGCCTGAGATACATCAAAGGTATAAGTCTGTTCTTCTGTTTTTAATGTCAGCTGACTGCCTGTAAAATCCTGAAGCATTCCAGTGACTTCGTCCATATAAATCCGAGGTTTGTCAGAAACATTTTCAGAAGCTGTATCAGGATCCTGATGATAGATATATTTTTCAACCAAATCTCCGGCAGTGCAGCCTGCAGCAGTAACAGTACAGCATATGCAAAGACAGAGACAAATTAATTTTTTCATGGAAACCCTCCAATGAAGCAGTGGACCATTGCTGTGAACATGAAATCCTTATAAAAAATAATAAATCCGTTAATATTATAACAAAAACATATTGAAATTTCCAGATATTGTGATATAATCCGATTAAATAAATAATAGCGAAGTAGGAATTTATGCGTTAAGTGTTCATTGGCTGGGGAGTCGCCGTGAAACGAAAAGCATGCGAAAGGCTGCTTACGATATATTTTCCGCACCCGTTGCTACATGTGAGAACATCTCATAATGTGGAGGGATTATTATTTATGGTAACTACTCTATTATCAAAAACATTATGGAGGTGTTTTTATTATGCAGAAAAAGCAAACATGGAACGTAAAAACATTGGTATTTATGGCACTTCTTGTTGCCATGCATCTGGTACTTACCAGAGTTCTGGTAATTGACCTGGGAGCATATCGCATTTCAGTAGGAAGTGTATGTACGATTCTGGCAGGATTATGGCTTGGACCAGTAGCAGGCGGTGTATGTGGATTTGCTTCCGATATTATCGGATGTTTTATGAAAGGATATGCTGTGAACCCATTTATTACTGTTGCTGCAATTCTCTGGGGCGTGCTTCCAGCGCTGGTAAGACCTCTTATTGCAAACAAAAAGAAAACCGGTAAGACTGTAGGGATCTGTGTGTCCATTGTTGTGACTGCGATTCTCAGTTCTCTTGTACTTACAACTGCCGGATTGGTAATCATGTTAGGATATAACTTCTATGCGATCATGCCGGGAAGACTGATCCAGTTTGCAATTATGATACCGATTTACTGTGTACTTACCTGCCTGTTGTATTTCAGTCCGCTGACAGCTATGGTTGCAGGCGATGTGGCTCAAGCAGTAATGAAAAAGAAAACCGTTTAATAATACAGCTACACAAAAATGCCGAAATTATTCGGCTGCTGAACTATAACGATTCCCCAAAATAAGATGCCGATACAGGATCCTTTCCACAGTATAAACTGTTGGATCGATCAGGTATCGGCTTTTTGTATGCGCTAAAACGACTTTGTTTATTTGGATGTGACTGGCTGGACACGGAACCAATAAGTATATATATATTGAAAACCAAGGGATGTATACAATGCTCTGGCAGGATCATTATCTTTTACAACCTGAAGATAAGCATTCTTGGCTCCGCGTTGCTGTCCTTCGGCAAGAAGACCGGTACAGATCTGTCTGGCATACCCCCTATGGCGAAATTCTTCTTTCACATGAATGGCGTAGATGCCAATGTAATCCCGGTCCAGAATGCCAAGTCCGGTAGCGATGATCTTTCCGTTGTCCCAGATGGAGGCACAGATCGTATCCTTTACAATAGAGTGATACATGGAAGGAACAACTGCACGGTGGATAGGATTTGCAGTTCCTTTCAAGTCAAAAAGACTTTCAATCCAGACATCCGGAATATCGTCTGTAAAATTTACTTGGCTATAAGGATAACTTAAGTCTGCTGTGGAAGAAAGGTCTGTTACCATAACGTCTGTGGTATGCTGAATCTCATATCCGCGATTTTCAAGAACATAATCAAAATCAGGGGAAACCAGGGGACTGATCTTAAAAATCGCCGGGCTGCCAAGACGGCTGTACTCATTTTCACAGAAAGAGACTTTTTCCCTCCAGGATAACGTAGAAGTGCCGAATTGTTCCACACTGTTGGTTCGGTGTGTATAAAAATAGGAAAAACGGAGGATCCATCCGTCATAAAGTTCCATTTTGTGGGAAGGCCATGCATTTAAAGACATGTCTTCGATTTTTTTTATGCTAGTGTTCATAAATATATCATTCCAATCTTTTTTTTAATCCCTGTGTTTTTGCGCTGCTGTGTCATACAGCGTATCACATAATTTTGATGCAATCAGGTGATGACCGGTACTGGTCAGATGTATGCCGTCTGTAGTGAGCTGGTCAATACCGTATCGCAGGGCCGCCTGGTTCAGTTCATCCTGCAGGAGAATGTAAGTAAGCCGTCGTGTGTGCGCTATTTCCTGGATCATGGAAGACATTTGACGGACATAGGGAATCCACAGACGGTAATGGGCAGGCCATGGAAAAACAAATGGCTCCATAAGAATGATCTGCCGGTGGGGTGAATACAGCTGCTCTAACAGCTGGTCGTAATCTCTGGAAAAACGATTCATCATCTGTTCCTGCAAGGCGGATGTACGGCAGGTGTTCATCATTAGACCAATGTCATTAATCCCAATCAGAATGGTAATAATCTGTGGCTTCAGCGCTAGGTAAGAATCTGTATTCTGCAGCAGCCGGGAAATGGTAAATCCGTCAATGCCTTTGTTAATGATCTGAAGATCAGGGGAAAATGGGGATAACTGATCCCATAATTGTTTTACATAACCGTTTCCCAGGGGCGGAGTCTGTAAAATCCGTCCGCAATCTGTGATACTGTCTCCAAGACAAAGTAAGGTAGTCATTGTAAATCTCTTTCTATAAATGTTGTAAGTCACTATGATATTCCATTATAACCGTTAATAGGGATGGTGGAAAGAGCAAATGTGACATACTCCCACCACTTAAATCTCTAATTTTGAAGTGGGGGCTTCTTGCTCAATGGCTCTACTGAGCCAAGTATCTACAAGCTATCCTCGCGTG
>NZ_JAOQJL010000049.1:0-25337 GCF_025566965.1 Blautia ammoniilytica
CGGATCTTCGGTACAGCGAAAGAACAGCATGGATTTCGATATACACAGTATGTAGGAAAAGCACGGATGGAAATGAAAGCCGGGCTTACCTTTGCATGCATGAATTTGAAAAAACTGGCAAAGATTCTGGAAAAACGAGGTTGGAACACAGCCAGATTTTTGTTGATTTTGGAGAAAATAAAAAGAAAAAAAGTTTTAAAAGAAAAATGGTGCTGGGCATAACACCCAACACCAAGTTTGTCTACAGTCTGACGCCACTTCCTTCCCGGGAAGTGACGTTTTTGTTTTTATAACGCTACAGCTTCTGGCATGGTTCTGATACTTTTATCAGAATAGCTTATTTTACTGTAACTTTTACTTTCTTATAAAGTCCGTTCTGTGCATAACAGTAAACGTAGCATTTACCTTTTGCTTTCGCTTTGATCACACCCTTTTTGCTTACTGTTGCAATAGAAGTGTTGGTAGAAACATAGCGAATATTGCTGGTATACTTTTTGAATGTACCCTTGGAAGCAATGGCTTTTGCCTTGATAGTGGCTGTTTTGCCTTTCTTTAATGTAAAGGCCTTCTTGTTTACAGTCACTTTCTTAATGTCTGCTTTCTTTCCGCCGGTTGTGTTTGTATAGATCACTGCTGACTTGGTGATTCTTCCATAGCTGCCAAAAGCTGCCACATAATACTTATAAGTTGTTCCTTTTTTCAGCTTCTTCTGTGTCCAGGATCTGGTTGTTCCGGATACAGCTTTCAGAAGTTTTACTTTACCGTTATTCTTTGCGCCATAAATCTTGTAATTCTCAGCGCCATTTACCTTCGTCCAGCTAAGTGCCACAGATGTTTTGGCTGCTTTTGCTCTGGCAACAAGTACCTGTCCACGTTTCGCAGGTGCCTTTGTAGGCTGAGGTGCCACTGTTGGATTCGGTGCAGGTGTTACCGTTGGCTTAGGTGCCTCTGTGGGTGTTGCAGGTACTTCTGCTGCTTTTACCTCAATGTCTTTCATAGCCACTGCATAATAGGTATATGGTGCATTGGATACGTATAATCTGTAGGAACCGGCCTTCTCTGCTTTAATTACTGCAGATCCGTTTTCATCTGTTACAGCCTGTGTCTTTTCACCGGTTGCTTTGTTTTCCAGAGTAAGTGTACTTCCTGCCACTAACAGTTCCACAGTATTCCAGTTGGAATCATATCCGTAGGTCTTCAGCGTTACAGCAAAGTCTTTTCCGGCCTCTACAGAGGATGGAACATCCTGGAAGAAAAGGTATTTATCGGTCCATCCGGTTGTATCCGCATATACAAAGATGCTGAACTGATCGCCGGTATTTACCACACTGTTATGTGCAGCAGTCATATTTCCACTTGCATCCATAGGATACTTATCATTGATCAGGTAAGAAACATTTGGATTCTGAGCCTTGAAGATGGTAGTGATCTTACCTGTATTGTTTACAGCCAGATATCTGCCCGGATCGTTCTCAAAATCTGTTCCATATAATTCTTTATGGATTGCATAAAGAACATCCACAACAGCCACTTTATTCTTCATTTCCTCCGGCTTTTCATAGCCATAGGATTTGGCTGTATCTGCAGCTACTGTCATGGAAAGAAGCTGTCCCAGCTGGTTTGGTGTCTGATTAAGCCTTACTGTGATTGATGCTGTCACCACATTCTGAGCATCCTGTGCCTCTGCTGCTGCAGCTTTCAGTTCACGGATTGCCTGACGGAGTTCTTCCTCTGTTACATTTTCCTTTACCTGAGCTGCTTTTGCAGCATCCAGAACCTGCTGAAGCTTTGCCTTTGTTCCAGCCGGATACTGTCCAGGCTCCTGTCCTTCTGCCATAGTATCCAGTATTTCCTGTGTGCTCTGGATCAGATCAGCCAAACCTTCTGCTGCTGATTTGGTACCTACAACAGTAACTGTAACGGATACAGGCTGTCTGTAAAGCTTCTGCAGTGCCTCATTATCCGGATGTTTCTTTGCAAATACACCATACCTCTCACTGCTGAGCAGAGACGAAATGGTGATCTCTGTATCTGTCTCACCAGGATAAACATTCAATGTATCATGATTGATATATCTCTGGTTGGATGATTTAAATCGATTATAGCCTGCCCCTTCCATGATCCAAGAATCATCAAAGAAATCATCTGCAATAATGCCTTTTCCTGTTCTATCAATAAAACTGTAGATCCATTTTGGATTTCCGTTTTCATCCAGAACCATTTCCTGGAACGGATGCAGATTTCCAGTAATAGAATCCTTATCCGCATACCGGCCGTCATTAATACCGTCAAAGTAATGCAGCTTTGCCTGCTCCATCATTGCAAGCTCATCAGCAAGAACACTGGCATCAAGAGGCTTCACAGTCATCGGGAACCTCTTGACTGCAGTTACATTTTCCCTGGTAAATGTAACTACAAGATCTCCTGTCATATCCTTGGTATAGAAACCGTCTACATATGTGCGATATCCATTAACTGTAACTGCTTCATTTTCAGAAGTTACGGTGATCTCACCATTGTTAAATACTAAATGATCGTTTTCATCCTTGATTCTGGTGTACTTTGGCAAACTAAAATCAGCCTGACAATTGTTAAGATCTACAACTTCGTCTTTATTTACAAAATCCGTAAATTGATCTGCTGTATAATACTTATCAAGGATTGCCAGAAGCTCTTCCTCTGTAGGAGGTGCAATGTTTGTCCCTTTTACGGTAACGGTAAAATCCTTGGTGCAGCTTGTAAAAGCATTTACTGTTTCTCCACAATAAGAATTAAGAATCGTATCATTTGCATTAAAAGTAGCTGTAAGTGTAACCTCCGTATCCTTTGCAGGAGCATGGATCACACCTTTTACTGGCTCTGTTACTTTAATGCTGGTTGCATCTTCCACACTGATCACGGTAGGATCAGAAGATGTCCAGGTAATTTGTGACCATGCATAAAATGCACCATCTGTCATGATCTGCGGAAGAGAAAGATCAGATTCAACTTCTGTCTGAGAAGTATTATTGCCCTTGATCATATCCCAGGTAAGGCTGTCTTTTTCCTCTGCCATCTTACGGCTGAAGTGATCTCTGTCCCATCCAACAGTTACCCTTGTAGAATCAGTATCTGCCTGTGCTCCATTCAATTCAAATGTAAACACAACATCCAGACTCACACTATTAATATTATTAGATGCCGGTTTCTGAGATGCAATATAATGAATCACACCATCCACTCCAATGACATCTGTATTATCTGATGATTTTACTGCAACCTTGATGCCAGCTGTATCAATAGTGTAAGAAGCAAGCTTGGCTTCTACAAAAGCATTAATATTTTTGTATTTATCGTAGCCAGGTCTTAAAGCGCCAAGTAGTTCTTTATTAAACTGGGCAACTGCTGCGTCAACCTTAGCCTGATCTGCAGGATCAATAACCACATCCTTCTGCATTGCAACCGGATATGCGATCTCCACCTGATTTCCGGAAGGTGTATACGTACCTGTTGCATCCTTATAACCATCTGCCTTAACAGTATAAGTATACTCAACACCCTTCTTCAGACTATAGACGCCATTAGCAGGCTTGTCTTCTACAGTATAAGTTTCATACTCATCATAATCATCTTCTTCCTCATGTGTCACCTTAACTGTGGCATTAGCAACTGCCTGTCCCAGATAGGTTGGCTTAAAGGTAACTTTATATGTAGAAATCTCCTTGGTCAGCTGGATAAGGATCTCTTCATCCTTTGTTACAGTAAATTCGTCAGAAGCATTCTTATAGTTTTCTACACCACTTACACTCCAGGTATATTTATACCCCTCAACAAGGCTGTAGCTTCCGTTCTTTCCATTTATAGGCTGCCAGTCGCCTGATTTCTTAACCGTTACTTCTACGTCTGGAATTACATCTCCGGTATCTTTATCTGTTACCTTAAATGTAATGGCATGTATAACCGTTTTTGATAAGGTAACGGTTTTCTCAAGCTTCTCCGGATTACCTGAAAAAGTAAACTTTTCCGTATAAGAATTGTATCCATCACGTGTTACAGTCAGCTTATACTGCATATCCTTTATCATCTTGTAAGTTCCATCAGACTCATGTGAAACAGTGTCAAAAGGATAAGACATCTCTTCCAGTTTTACATCAGCATCGGTAATCTCTTTCTGATCAGAATCCTGCACCTTTAAAGTCAGACGATAATCATATACTTTTTCAGCTGCCACTAATGTGATCGTAAAATCCTGTGAAGCCAAAGCCGCTGCTTCTGCCCGTGTCGCATCATCGATCACATCTGTACTGGTATCTGCTGCAAATAAACGAAGAGTCGCTGTAAAACTCTGGTTTCCTTCTTCTGCGGTTGGACGAGTAATACCTAGACTCCTTGGCGCTGAAGGCTTTTTACTTCCCCAATTAACATATTTACTGTTAATATACCAGCCACTTCTATATGAGCTGGTACTTCCTTCAGTTTTTAATCGCAGAGATGAAATACTCGATCCAGAGGGAGTTGTCAGTCCAACAGTATAGCTTAATCCATCATCACTTTTTACTACATTTGCACCACCTGTGCTAGTGATTTTATTTGTACCATCAATATAATTAGTTTTCAAATACGCTGCCGCTGCTGTTTTGGCATCCTCTGCCTCATCATAAGCAGCATCCGGCTGGGCCAGCTGGAAATCATCTGAATCTTCCAGGATTTCCTCTGGTTCATCCGCAATTACATCTCCGTCAGAAAATGCATCTTCTGCAGATACTTCTTCCCAGGTCTTTTGACCATCTGAAAAAGCGCTGTCAGATGCAAATGCATACGACGGCATCATTGTGAGTGTCATCATTGCAGCCATGGATATAGCTGTCAACCTTTTAAACAGTTCTTTTTTTCTCACGTTTCCTTCTCCTTTTCTTTTTCAAGATTTATTGTTTGAACAGCCAGAAATACTCCCATTGTCCCTCTCTCATAAGCATAAATGGCAACAAAAAACAGAGCCCCATTGTCCACATGAGTCTCTGTCCTATACAACGTGTTGGAGGCTGACTTAAGGTACCCGCCATACCTTACACAGCATTGGTTCCGGATTCTCACCGGATTTCGTCAAATCAGCCAAAAGGCTGAACCACGCCTGGTTATTCATTGTTTAAAAAGTATAACATTTTGCCCAATAACTGTCAACCTCCAGAACACATTATCAAGATTGCAAAATTCATTTACCGAACCGTCACCCGTATCAACTTCCTCTTACTTCCTGACTTGACCGTTATCCTTGCGCTCCCCTTTTTCTTCCCGGTAATCACCCCTCTCTTATTCACGGCCACTATCTTTAAATTGGATGACATATAACTAACCTTTTCCTGGGAAGTAATGGGTGAAAGCACAGGCTTCAACGCCAGCTTTCCTTTTCTTTTCAAAGTCAGCTTTCCTTTCAGCCCGGTAATACTTTTGGTTTTCACAGTCTTAGCTTGCACAGTTACAGTAAGACTTAATTTCTTTCCGCTTGCCAGAACAGCTGTTACAGTGGCTTTTCCCTTACGTAAGCCCTTGATCACACCTTTTTTCGATACAGACACGATTTTCCTGTTAGAACTGGTCCAGGTTTTCACCAAGTCCCCGTTAGCCAGGCCTGACACTGACACCTTAGATGTAGTCTGCCGGATCTTAAGGGGAATGCGCTTTACATTCAGCTTTCCTGTAGGAGACAGCTTCTCACCCACTGTACGGGTCTGTACAGTACCCTTGCTGCCTGTCCGCTGCTGTACCTCCGGTTCAAACACCGTAGCAGGTGAAAGAGTTGACCAGGTGCCAAAAACCTCTGGTTCATCCGGTACCGGCGTAGGTGTTGGCGTAACAATGATCTCTTTTCTTTGGATCGTCAATATATAATCACCTGTTTTTCCGGTACGGGTACGTACTGTGATCCGTACCTTTGCCTCCTGGATCTCAGGACTTTTATCCAGATAAATGGCGATCCTGCTGGCATTACCGCTTCCTGTGGTTTTGCCAAAAATACTTACCTTCAAGGTTCCCTGGATCCCTGCTGCCGTTACTTCTGCATCTGATTCTTCTGTTTCTGCAAAAATATTGATAAAATCACGATCTCCGGTATAAAGCACCCGGTATTCCGCTGTATTTCTGTCAAATGCCGGAGAGATTGCCAGCCGTGCCTGAACATTACTGTAAGTATTGCTTGTGCTTACTGTCAGATTCCCAAGCGTCGGAACAGACTGATCCCTTGTAATATGAAATACGTATTTTCTGCTTTTTCCAAGACACTGCGCCAGCACCTGCACCTCTGCCTGTCCTGAAGATACATCAACCGTATAAGCACCGGTAATATTTTGTCCATTCACGGACAAGGTACAACCATCCAAAGCCTTAAACTGCAAAGTTACAGTTTTTGTTTCCTCTCCGATCAACAGAGTATGCTCTGTTTTACTTTTCCGGAACATATCCTTCCACTTGATCGTACCTGCATCCGATTGTGCAGACACACTGTCAATATATGCTCCATTACATTCCACTGCCATCAGATAATTGGAATCATTCTTAAAATAAAGAGTTCCATCACGGTCTGCACAGATGGTGCTGATACAGTATTCTGCCTGATCATTCTCAGGTCTGAAAATCTCTGCAGCTGTGCCGGAGGTCTGTCCTGGTGCATCTGTCAGCATATAAATACCGCCAGGCTTTGCATTATAAGTAAAATACAGATACACCCGGCCATCCGGAAGCCCGTCTCCGTTATAATCCCGGTTCTCGTAAGCGGTAGAAAGCAAAGGGGCAGCCTGAGGGTATCCTGGAATGGAAACATTATAAGCAAGGGACAGACCGGAGGCTGTTTCTGTAAGGACCGCAAAATGGTGTCCTCCATCCGGATTAAACTGGCCGCCTGTACCGCATACACCCACATAAATCCTGCCCTTGTATACTACAGGAGATGCAGTTGCCATCCCCCCAAGACTGATGCTGTCCGTCTGACCGAAGGTTCCGTTCTGATTCATGGCGATCCTATATAGATAACCGCCTTTGGTGGTAAAATACACATACCCATTCTGGTAAACAATGGTAGACCGGATATCTCCTTTCAGCCCTGTTTTCTGATCTATCAAAAGCCCTGTATGGGTATTAACAGAATACAGAATTGCTGTATTGGTGTAGTCGTTTTCGGCCCCGTCATCTGACCCAAACACAAGATAATCCTTGGATGCATAGGCTCCTGCCCAGTAAAAACCACCTTTATGATTATATTTCCAGGTACAGTATTTCACCTCATCTCCCCTTGTGGGGTCCTCATCTGTAACAGACAGGCAGAAATAAGTTCCTGCTGTTGTTTCATTATCCCAGGTACCTGTATAAATATATCCGTCTTTATATGTAACAGGTGAAATCGTCTGTCCACCTATAGATTCACTGATCCACAGGGACTTAAGGGTAGTGGCACTGATTGCCTGGATTTTTCCGCCTCCAATCTGTGCAAACAGCATCCCCTCTGCATAAGTCAGCGGAATCATAGCATAGACCATGCTTCCTGATAGCGGGTCACTGGTGGCCTGGATCTCCCCTGTGTTCCTGTCCAGTCTGTAAATATATTTTCCGGAAGCTACATACAGCTGGCCTCCAAGGATCAGCGGCGGAGTTACAGAAGCTTCCCAGCTGCCTCCCAGTTTTTTGGACCATTTTTCCAGTGCAGTTGAAGAGTTTTCCGGAGTTTCCCAGTTCACAACACCATTATTCGTATCACTGTTTCTGAAATTAACCCAGTCATTGTCTTGGATCTCTGTATGGCGTGCAGCAGCTTCCTGAAGGTCTGCCTGGATCAGGGCTGTTTCCCCTCCTGTAAATGTGCCATGGGCACCTACATAACCATAGCAGGAGACTGTCCATGTATAAGCTTCTCCATTTAATATATTATGAAATAAATGCAGATTATCCGAATCTGGTATCTGTCGGTTTCCTGCTGCATCATATACACTGACAACAGCCTGGGAAGGTGTGATCTGAAAGGCAAGATCTGTGCCTGCTTTTCTGGAAACTGTCACACAATAATTTCCCTGTGATGTATATGTACTGCCCTGGTAAGCCGGATCCTCATAAGTATCCTGCACTTCCATGGAAAGCTGGATCCTTGTTTCCTCAGTGCCAAGGGGAACATCTACTGGATCAGATGTGGATACCGTGATTCCATTCACTTTCAGCTGGTACCAGTTCTCACCATATGCATTTGCCAGAAGCTTCACACTTGTATCAACGGCAGGAACGATCGCCTCATATTCTCTGGTTTTTCCTGTAGTATCAAAATTCCAGACCAAATTTTCTGTAAGATCTGTGTCAGAAGATCTGTAGCATCTGATATTCTTAAGATCCAGGCGGCGAAGCACTAGGATTTTATATACCTGGCTGTCTCCTTCAGTTCCTGCTGTAATGGTATAAACTGCCCTTTTTCCACCCTGTATACCGGATGTAAAGATCCTGCTGCCCAGACTGTAACGAAGTCCTTTTGAAGAAGCAGCAACATCCATTTCTGTTGTTTCCTGGGTATGGTCAAGGGTCCATGCAGAAAGTACCGCCTTCGCCTCTTCCGGTGCGGCAGCTGACAGATCTCCAGTCACATAAAAGGAACCTGAATCATAATTGGAGCTGTATTCTACTGTATAAACCTTTCCCTGAAGTTCCTCATCCAGATCCTCCCTGCGGTTCATTTCCAAAGGCGTATTTTCAGAATTGCCGGCATATACCTTCAGACCTGTCAGGTATTCCTCTGACTGGACATTGGTATCCTGTACGTCTTCAAACAAGGACTCCTCTTCTGTTACATCATAAACCTCTTCCGGCTCTGTCGCTTCATCTGCAAGATCTGCAGAATCTTCCCCAAAAGCTTCGCTTTCACCAGAAGTAAATTCTTCAGAAGAAAATATATCCTCCGGCTCTATGATGTCTTGCCGGGATTCCTCTTGAATATCCTCTGCCACATCAACAAATTGTTCTTCCCCATACACCTGTACACTTCCGGTTATAAGTGTTAATGCCAGCAAAGCAGCCATCCATTTTCTCATTTTTCTAGCCATACACCCTCCTTGCTCCTTTTTGGTCATGCCCTTATCCTTCTATCCGTTCTTTTGTACATCCTTTTGTAATGCCTTTTAGCAGCTGTAAAAAGCAGGATATATGCCAGGCCTGCCACAGCTCCTGCCAGCATCAGCTTTGTGGAAAGCCTCAGCCCCCTAAAAGCAGAAAAAATACTTTTTTTACCGGATGAACTGTTTTTCTGCAGATCTTTCGTATCAGGTGCCTGGCTTTTGTCACCGGTATCCTGGGAAAAAGAAGATTTTATATTCTCTGCTTTGTCTTTTTCACTGCTTTTGTTTTTTTTCTTTGCAGTTTCTTTCTTCTTATCCTTGTTTTTCTTCTTAGCTGTTTCTTTATCTTTAATCTGACTTTTCTTTTTTCCAGTAGCCAACTGAGCAGATCCCATTGCCCCGGCACTGCCTGCTGCCCCGGATGGATTTTTCAGAGATCCTGCAGTTCCCTGTACGTTTTTCAGCTTGTCAATAGATCCATCCCCGCCAGAACCAGGCTTTGTGGCCTGGGATTTATTCCCTCCGTATCCTGGCCTTGATGCCAGGCTGCCTGATGTGGCAGCTTTTATATCCGGGATCCGGATCACAAGCTGTTCACTAATATTGCCTGCCAGATCCTTCACTGCTATGACCAGATCCTTTTCCCCTGCAGTCAGGCCAGTAAGGGCGATGGTATCTGTTCCTTCACCTACCTGGGTTCCTTTTTGGGAAGTATCCAGCTTTGGCAGGGCTGCACCAGCCTGTATCACCTGATAATACCGGTAACCTTTTTCACTGGTCTTATATACCGCTGAAGCCGTATCCGTGGAAATTCGACTTGCACTTATTTTCTTTAACACAGGAAGGGTTGTATCCATTGTAGACAAAGTCAGGTAGTAATCCTTTTTCGTACCGTCAGGAGCAGTTACCTGGATCCTCACCTCCAGTTTTCTTTCGTTATCTGCAAACACAAGCTTCCAGAATCTATGCCCCATTCTGTCATCATGGTCTTTGATAGATTCATCCTTTTCCACAGTAGAAGCTTTCACACCGCTTAATGCATATACATGGATCTCACATTCTCCTGCTGCCTCAGGCCACAGATTCAGGCTCTTTCGTTCCCCCTCATAAACTGCTTTATACTTATTGTGCTCTACAGACAGCTGCGGATCCAGCTTCAAGATCCCTTTGCCGTAAGTGTCTGAGCTGGACACGTATAAAGCCTGAAGCACAGGTGTTTCTGTTGGCTGTGGTTCTTCTGTTGGAAGTGGCGCTTCCGTTGGCAGCGGTGCTTCCGTTGGCAATGGTATTTCTGTTGGCAGTGGCGCTTCCGTTGGTAATGGCACTTCTGTTGGTGACGGCGCTTCCGTTGGAAGTGGCACTTCTGTTGGTACCGGTGCTTCCGTTGGAAGTGGCACTTCTGTTGGTGACGGCGCTTCTGTTGGCAATGGTGCTTCTGTTGGTACTGGCACTTCCGTTGGCAATGGCACTTCTGTTGGTGACGGGATCTCTGTAAGCACAGGTCCTGCTGTGGGCAATGGATTTTCGGTTGGTATCGTTTCTCCTCCTGTTTCGGTTTGCAAAGACCCAAGAAGAAAAACTACAAGAAGCATTCCTGTTAATAATCGTTTCATTACCAGTCCCCCCATGTTTCTCCTGTTTGGCCGGCTCCTACATCAGCACCGGAATACAGGGAAAAACGAAGCCGTATCTCATCTCCATCTGCCGGAAAATAGGCAGACATTCCCACATTCATATACTCTCCGTTTACAAAGTACAGCCATCCGGATTCCATTGTAAAATCAAATTCCCCGATCCAGTTGGCATCATGCTCTGACAGCTGACAGTTGGCAGCGATCAGATGATCCATCAGATCCTGCGGAATAGCAGCGCTGGCAGCAATCCCACCTCTCCCAATGGCTTTCAGATAAAAACCTCCGGAAACATCGCCATCATTCCTCCAGTCAAAGCCCTGGGTCTGCAAAAATCTTAAAAGTACGGAAGACAACTGTTCTCCCTGATAAAACCCTATGGAGGCAGCTGGAAGAATGGTTCCAAGACCAATGGTACCTGCTTCAATACTGATAGTCACAGATCCTGCAGGCTGCTGCTCCTCCTCTGAGCCTTTATAAATGGTAAACACAGGAAGAGTGGTACATCTGCCTTCCTCATCTGTGGCACGGATCTCTATGGTATTGGCTCCTTCTGCCAGATCCAGACGGTAGGCAAAGATTCCATCAGAAGGCTCTCCTCTGGAAGAAAGCCGCTGTCCATTCCCTGTGATCTGAAGTGCCGAAGCTGAAAGGCTGTTGCCATACCAGTCCTTTGCCTGTACGTAGAAAGTTCGGTAAGAAGCATTGACCGTTTCTCCATTTGTCAGATCTGTGGCAACCGTAGGATACTGATTTACCGGTTCCTCAGGCACCGGTGTAGGAGTAGGTGCTTCTGTAGGAGCAGGCGTTACCGGTACCTGTGCGCCATCTTGATTACGGTCATCATTCTGATCAGAAGCATTTTCCTCATGTTCCGTGCTGTTTTCTTCCCCTGAAGGTTCATATACAATGGTATTGGTCTGGGAATCCGGATCCGGCACTGTAGGTGCGTCTGTCACCTGAACAGGGGTTGGATCCGTCTTATCCTGTATTTCTTCTTCTGGATCTGCAGGCGTTACAGCAGGCACAGGAGAAGGTGTTATTTTTTCTTCTTGGGGTGTTACCGTAGGTTCAGGCAAAGTCTGAGCCTGCTGTATAAAATCCTGTTCCCCCTGACTGTTTCCTTTGTCCTGTCCACCATATGCATATCCCTTGCCAAGATATCCCTTTAAGGAACTTTGGGCATTGATCCCCTGAATAGGATCTGTCTGGATCTCCTGCTTTTCCTGACGAAATCCGCTGTACAACACAGCCAGAAAAAGCATCAGAAATGCCAGCGGAAGAACATTTGTCCATATTTTGTTTTTCCTGTTTTTTCCCTTGCTCCTTTTTTTCATTGCTTTCTTTAATATAGCCTTTCAATATATTTCATAACCCAGTTGTCAAACCAGTTTTTCTGTTTCTTTAATTCCTTTTTCAGGATCCGGATACATTCCCTGCAGGTATCCTTTTCCTGAAGCTGTATTTTGTGTGGGCTGAAAGCCGCCTTCTGCCCCGCCTGATAAACCTGCTGATACAGCTCCTCTGCCCTTTTGGAATACCCATTCTCTCCTCTGCTATAAAGATCCTCTGCGTATCCGGCCATTGCACAAAGCGCTTTCTTGTCATCTCTGCTTAAAAACCGTTTCCTGCGCCTGTATGAAGCACGTATCCGAAGCATAACCACTGTAAGAATAAACAGCACACAGAAGCCATCAAAAACAGCCAGGAAAAGAAGGAGAAATTTTTCTATGCCAAACAAGGCAAGCTTCAGACTCCAGTGAGTCTGTATATTTTCCTCTTCCTGCATGGTCCGTGTTTCTTCTGGCACTGCCTTTGCCTGTCTGCCCTTTGCCTCCAGGCCTGTTTTCAGATCAGCCTCTTCCATAACCCCATAATATTCAGGAGTCATTTCTACTGGCACAAAGCCAAGCCCATCAATATAGATCTCAGTCCAGGCATGACCGTTTTTCCCTGGTATTTCCAAGGGCTGTCCTGTTTCCGTATCCTGTATATCTGCAGAAGTGACCAGATATCCTTCCACATACCTGGAAGGAATGCCATAATATCGAAACATTAAGGCAGCTGCTGTTGCAAAATGTACACTATGGCCAATCTTCTTATCTTCCAGAAATTCACGGACAAAATCACCACTTTTGCTGTAAGGATCTGCTGCACTGCTATATGTCATATGCTTTTCCAGATAAGCTCGGATCCTGGTAATGGCTGTGTAGTAATCTGTATGTCCCTGAGTTCTGTCTCCTGCATCTCCCAGTTCCTGCTTAAATAAGCTTTCAAGAGCTTTGGGCAGCTGCAGGTCATTGGCATAAACAAAAGCATTGTAATAGCTTTCTGCCTGTCTGTATCCCGGATCCTTCCCGGAAGCAAGCAGCTGGTATATCTGCGCCCCCAGGTCTGTAAACTGGCTGGTAAGAGGCTGAACAGTGGTAAAAGAATAGCTCCGCTGGCCCCAAAATCCTTTAGCGCCAACTGTACTGTCTGCCAATCCATCCTCTCCCTGACAACCTTCCGGAAGCTGCTGCATTTCATAGGGTGTATAAAGATATCGGCTGTCCGCAGCCAGATTTTTTACACTGACCTTCTGGCTGCTGATGCTGGTATCTGTAAGCCTGGCACCACTGGCAAGCTGTGTTTCCCCATAAAAGCCTTTCTGATGCAGCCAGTAAAAAAGATTACGTTCCTGATATGCACTGGAAGAATCTATGCTTTTCCAGCTGCTGCCATCATACCTTGAGCCCACAAAGCCACGCAGGTACATGGGCTGAGGCTTTTCCATGGAGATTCTAAGAGCCGTTTCATCAGAACCCGTCCAATTTCCTGTATTTTTCAGATTTCCCCCGGTAAGACCATTTAACTGACCTTTTTTAAAACGAAGATCATACAAGGCTTCTCCTGCTTTTTCCTTTGCATCAGACACAACTTGCAGCTCCTGATATTCTTCCTGGGGAAGCATTCTTGCAAGAATCAGTCCTGCTGCTAAAATCACAGCTGCCAGGAAAAGTACACCCTCCCCAAAAGCCAGATCCTGTTGAAAAGCTTCTTTACAGGTGTGCATCCGGATCAAGCCAAGCACCAAGGAGAAATAAAAAATAATAAAAAGATCAGGCTCCGGGAAACTGCCGGTAAGCACCATAAGCACCACAGGCACCAGACCATACAAAACCAATATCAAACTGATCCGCCAGCGAAAAAAAAGATACCCTGCTGTTCCGGCAGCTATCCCAAGGCAGACCAGAAAAACCGTTGCAGCCAGCTCCGTATCCAAATCTGTGACAGTCTGATACCGTACAAGATAGATCCCGGCACTGCTCCCAAGCAGGTTTGCCCCTTTATTCCAGAATACAACAGCTCCTGCCAGTAAAAGCCTGCGAAAGAAAAAAATAATGATTCCTGTAATCAGAAAAATCAGGGTTCCTGTAATCTGTCTGCCTTTTTTCATAGTTTCGGTAAATAAACAGACCAGTGCCGTAATAAACACACTGCATAAAAAAGGCAGTCTGTCTGCGGCCCCTGTAAGCATTTCAAGAAGCAAAAATATCCCTGCCCCGCAAATCCCCAGGATCAGCCCAGCTTCCAGCAAAATACCGGGCAGCTGCTGTCTGTATTTTGTTTTTTGTTTTTGTCCTGGCATTGTAAGCCAAACTTCCATGTAATCTGAACTCCTTCGCTGTCTGAGCCTTTGCCTCCGCACTTCAGGACAGTAATCTGTCCCCTGTTTTTCAGAAACTGTGCAGAGATATCCTCCGGTTCCCCTGTAAGATAGATATACTCTGCAAATCTTACTGTACCTGGATTTTCCAGATATTTCCGTACAACTACCGGTTCATCTTTAGTTCCTGTGCTTTGCAGGAAAAGATAAAGAACTTTTTCCAGATCTTCCCTGGTACCGATTTTCTGTATATGTATCCTTCCTGCAGACCTGTCATAAACCCCAGCCTGGCAGGAGATCTTACGTTCCATAAAGTCTTCCAGAATTGCAGCAAATACTTCAACTGCTGCTTCTGCTCTTAATGGGTTTCTATCCTTCTGGAAGCTTTCTGCCAGAAGCAATACTGTGTCATCTACAGGATAGCTTTTTTCCCGGATCATCACATCATCCAGCTTACCTGTAAGCTTCCAGTGAATCTGACGGATATTGTCCCCTGGCCTGTATGACCGGATATCATATGTTTCTCCAGGATCATCCCCGGGGCGCCCCCCTGAATAGCGGAAGCTTTCCATGTCAAAGCTCTCTCCCAAAAGAAAAGAAAAACTTTTTTTCTGCCTGTCAGGCATGATTACCACTTCCCTGCTTTCTTTTGTCTGCCTTTTTCCTGAAAAAATATGGAAAAGATCCTGGCAGTACCATTTTCCAAAAGTAAAGGCAACACATCCGCACCATCTGCTTTCCCCCTGAAACTCAATGATCTGTTTGCCTTTACTTTGTAAGGAAAAGCTTATGGGAAGCCATCCTTTTTCTCCAGTCAGTGTATTTTCCCACCACAGCTTTCCTTTTCCTGCAAAAACAGGAATGGCCGAAAGATTCCGAACCTGCAGCTCCCCTGTAAATTCCCTGCCTCTTTCTGCTGCTCTTGGCAGTTTGATCTGAACCTGCAGCTTACGTCCTGTACAGATCAGAAGAATTCCGGACATTACAAACGCCACACAGGAAATCAGAAGCAAAGCCATATACAGATATTCCCCTGTAAATACTGATGCAGCCGCCATGCCCGCCAGCCACAGAAGCCAGATCAGCCTGCTTTTCATCATCCGTCTACCCTTGGCACAGGCACCTGTAAAAGGATCTGCTCCAGGATCTGTCTTGGACCTTTGTCCTCATACCTGGCTTTGGTATCCAGCACCATCCTGTGACCTGCCACATCTGCGAATACTGCCTGTACATCCTTTGGCACCACATAATCCCGTTTCTCCATAAAGGCATGAGCCTTGGCCATACGCATCAAAGCCAAAGTACCTCTGGGGCTTAAGCCTAAGGTGATCAACTCATTCGCCCTGGTAGCTTCTGAAAGAGAAACGGCATAGTCCAGAACTGCATCGGATACATATACCTTTTGTACCTGCTCCTGAAGGGAAAGCAGTTCTTCTCTTGTGAGCACAGGTGCTGTATGTTCCAGCGGGTTTTCTTTTTGTCTGTCACGAAGCAGTTCCACCAGGCTGTCATGATCCGGGTATCCCATACTCAGACTAACCATAAAGCGGTCCAGCTGGGATTCCGGCAAAAGCTGTGTTCCAAGGGAGCCTACCGGATTTTCTGTAGCGATCACCACAAAGGGCTGCGGTACAGGATGGGCTTCCTGATCAACTGTTACCCTTCCTTCTTCCATAACCTCCAGAAGCGCAGACTGGGTCTTGCTGGAGGTACGGTTGATCTCATCTGCAAGAAGCATATTGCACATCACTGCCCCAGGTCTGTAAAGGAACTGGCCAGAGGCTTTGTCATACATTGTAAATCCGGTTACATCTGACGGCACCACATCCGGTGTAAACTGGATCCTGTTAAAATCCATACCCATCAGCCTGCTTAAAGCCAGAGCTGTGGTAGTCTTTCCTACACCGGGTACATCCTCCAGCAGGATATGTCCTTTTGCCAGTACTGCCATCAGCATTTTATCTGTGATCTGTTTTTTACCTTTTATGATTTTCCCAAGCTGTTCCTGCAGCAGGGTAATCTTATCAACCAATATCCTTTCCTCCCTCTATTTGTTATCGGTCATATTATATAAGCTGTTTTGCTTTTCCTGTAATCTGTGATAGGCTGCCAGTGCACAGAAAGCCTGGTCAGTTGCCAAAGGATCCGCCTCTCCCTTGGGAATATGGGCAAAGCCTCCATCACCCGTTGAAAATTCCATCAGTCTGTCGTAAAGACCCTTCCCGTCTTTTTTAAACCGGCTGTCTTCATTACAGTCCACCCCGTAAGTAGAAAGGGCGATCACTGTCTGGGAAATGGATTCTGAGCTTTTTGTACCATATGCAGTGTATCCTCCATCTTTATCCTGGGCATCCGCCAGGAAGGTGATCCCTTTTTCTATGGTTTCTTTTACATCCTTATCCTGCTGATAAGGCTCCAGGCAGGTCAGTGCCATTGCTGTGATATCCACATCTGCTGTATCTGCCTGATCACTCAAAGAAAAACCGCCTTCCGGTTTTTCTTTTTCAAGGATAAAATCCAGATATTGTTTCTCAAGTGGCCCATCCACATCCAAGCGGTCTGCATTCAAGGCAAGAAGTGCAAAAACAGCGCCGTTCAGTCCTTGGGAAACCACGGTATCATAATCCTCCAAAGCCTTTGTCAGATCATAGCCTGCAACATCTTTCGAATCATCCCCGATGGCTGTCAGGGCAAGGATCGCCCTGGAATATTCCGTATAACGGTTATCGCTTAATACGCCTTCCTGTTCCTTTACTCTTTTTTCCAGGTTGGCTCTGTATTTTTCATAATAATTATCCTCCACCTTAGCACCTGATCTGGCAAGTGCCAGCACCGTCCACTCTCCTCCAAGAGTATTAGATTCAGGAGAAGTAACCGTTTCCATTTCATAAGCAGCTGTTTTCTTAATAGCATCCTGTGGTGTTTTGCTGCTGTTCCCACATCCTGTAAGCATTACTGCCCACAGCCCGCCTAGCAGAAGCCATTTTCTTATTTTATATTCTCTCACCATTATAAGGCTCCTCCTTCCAGTGCTCTGATCTTTTCCCAGCATAGCTGTGCATCCTCTTTTTTCATACATTCAATAGTCCATGTCCGTTCTTCTGTAAGGGGAAGGTTTTCCAGAACCTGCTGATAAGGCAGATTTCCCCGTCCAAGACCTGTATGGGCATCTCTGTCCCCAAGGTTGTCATGTACATGCACATGGGTCACATAAGGTGCAAGGGCTTTCGCCCACTCCCGCACATCCACAGACGAATAGCAGTGTGCATGTCCAATGTCCAGGCAAAGCTTAAAATTAGGGTGATCTACTTTCTTGTATACATCTAACAGTAATTCCCAGTCATCATCAAAAACATTCTCAAGCACAATTTCCAGTTCCTGCCTGCCGTCCATAAATTCACTGAAAAACCGTGACACCTGATCTGCCCAGCCCTGTTTATAATATACATAAGGATTCATTCCGGAATGAAAAACGATCTTTCTGGCTCCAAGAAGCAAACCTGCCTGATAGCACTGGTCAAACCGCTTCATAGTTACTTCCCGTACCAGTCTGTCATAGGCCGCCGGATTCACATCCAGGAAAGGACCATGGAGAATCAGTTCCCTGGTTCCCATCTTTTTTAATTTTTCCCTGTATACATCTATGGATTCAGAAAAATGATCCAGGTTATCTGCAATTGAAAAGTCAATGCTTTCTACTCCCATCCCGGACTGACGGATCAACTCCTCCATCTGGTCATCCGGAAATAAATGGCTGATATATATCATATATTAGTTTTACCTCATTTCACCGCTGTATAAGCCCGTATTTTACCTTGATCCTTTCCAGCTTTGTAAGCAGGGGCTGGCTCATGATACACAGAAAGACCACTGTAGATGCTGCATGTACCAGATCTACCGGAAGCCCTGAAATATAAAAAGCCAGCAGGCTTTCCTTTGTAATATGCCCATATGCCATAAGAACACTGGCCGGATTCATGATCCCGCCATAAATCAGCACTACGCTTAGAAAACCATAAATACAAAGATCGATCTTTCTGGCTTTCAGAATGCCTTTTTTATACAGGATCCCTGCTAGAAATCCAATGATTCCAAAGGAAAACATCTGCCATGGCGTCCAGGGTCCCTGTCCCATAAACATATTGGAGATCAGCATGATCAGACAGCCTACCAGAAAGCCTGCCTCGCCTCCAAAAGAAATCCCGGTAAGGATCACAAAGGCAGCCACAGGCTTAAAGCTTGGCACCATGAAAAAAGCAGCCCTGCCTGCAACTCCAAGTGCAGATAGTACAGCGATCACCATGATTTCCCTTGCCTTAGGCTTCCTGCCTTCAAACATCATAAAAAAGGGCAGCATAGCCGCAAATACAACGATCAGGCTGCTGATCATATATTTCTTCCCATGGAAGATCCTCACAGACAGGTATAACAAAGCAGGCACGATCAGCAGCATCAATACAAGTGCAAACCAGGTGCGGTGTCCTACCTTACCATCTTTTTCCATCTGTCGGATGATCAGTCCGTCTGTTGGCAGCTGATATTCCTCCAGGTTCTCTTCTGCTTCACTGATATTCTCTCCTGAAGTCGTTTCTTCCCCAGGTATTGCAAGAAAGCTATCCAGAAAATGGTCTAATTCTCGTTCTGTAAGCATGCAACCACATCCTTTCCAGTTATCGCATACGGAAAATACTGTCTTGCCATCCGGTTAGCTGCTGTTGTATAGAAATTATTCCCTGCAAAAAAGGTTTTTACATCATTCTCAGTTACAATATTTCCTTCAAAAAATAATCCTACACGATCTGCATACTCTGCCACAAATTCTATATCATGTGAAATCATAAATATGGTCATTCCATGAGATTGAAGCTTTTTCAATATTTTTCCCAGTTCTTCCTTATATTCTCCGTCCATTCCCTTTGTTGGCTCATCCATCAGAAGTACCTTGGGCCGCAGAAGAAGCACCTTGGCAAGGGCAAGTCTTTGCTGTTCTCCGCCGCTTAAATCATAGGGATGACGTTCCAGAAGACCTTCCAGCTTTGTCAGGCTTACCATCCCTTCAATTGCTTTTTCTTTTTTCATTTGGGACTGGTATTCCAGAGACATACGCTCCTTCTTTCCTCCGATCACAGAATACAGTTCCTCCAGTACCGTCTTCTTCAGGAATACACTTTGAGGATTCTGGGGAAGCACTCCCAGACATCCAAAGTACAGTTCTTTATCCTTATAAGAACGAAGATCTCTGCCATAAAGGCGAATTCTTCCTCTGTATGGCTGATTCACCCTTGACAGCAACGAGAAGGTAGTGCTTTTCCCTGTACCATTTCCTCCTACAAGTGCATAGAATTCCCCTTTATTGATCTGCAAGGAAAGATCCCTGACCACATCCTGGCTGTCTTTTTCATACCGGAACCACAGATCCTTTGCCTGGATGGCAGGCTCTGCCGAACCTGAAGCTGTCTTCGTTTTCTTTATGCCTGTAGGGATCTGGGGATGATCTTTTACATACTCACCCAGCCATTTTCTTCCCTGGCTTACGGTAAGAGGGCATTCTCCTGTTCCTTCCACTGCATTGAAGATCTGTACAGGCACAGGCATGGAAAGAAACATTCCCTTATCAGCATCATGAAGACCAGCTCCAACCTCTCCTGGCGTTCCCTGCATCTGTATCCGCCCATCCGCCATTACATACACCTGATCTGCATATGGAAGGATCTCCTGCAGCCTGTGCTCCGTCAGGATCACAGTAGTGCCGATATCCCGGTTGATCTTTTTTACTGTTTCCAGAAAGTCAGAGGCTGCAATGGGATCCAGCTGGGAGGTTGGCTCATCCAGGATCAGCAGGGAAGGATGCATTGCCATAACAGCAGCCAGATTCAGAAGCTGCTTCTGTCCCCCTGATAATTCTGATACATTTTTGTAGAACCACTGGTGGATGCCAAAATAGCTGGCCATCTCTGCCACCCTAAGCCGAATGGTTTCGCTGTCATATCCAAGGCTTTCCAGGCCAAAGGCCAGCTCATGCCATACTTTATCGGTAACGATCTGATTATCCGGATTCTGCATCACAAACCCGATCTCCTGGCTTTGCGTCCTGTGATCTGTTTCAGCCAGGCTTTTCCCTTTATAGAGAATCTCCCCTTTTGTTTTCCCATAAGGTGCAAGGGCTGTTTTAAGGTGACGTAAAAGGGTACTTTTCCCACATCCGCTTCTGCCGCAGATAATGTTTAAAGTGCCCTCTTTGATCTTCAGCTTTGTATGATCCAGTACCCTTTTGGAACTATCCGGATAGGCAAAGCAAAAGTCACATATCTCCACAATATTCATAAGTCTTATCCTTCCTGTTCCAGTTCTTCATAGATCCGCCGGTATGTCATACCAATATCCGCACCCGCATGCTTTCGGCTGTTTTTCAGATGTATCTGTTCTGTAAGCTCCAGGATCACAGGTAAAAAACAAAAAAGTCCAAAACACAAATAGGTGGCAGCAGTTAAAAAGCTGCCCGCCGATACCGGAGATGTCCTGCCCTGGATCGTAAATCCAGCCAGCAGGATCCGTGGGTTATAAGAGGCATAAGCTGCCCCTTTAGCAATGCCCACAGTAAAAATCAAGGACAAGAAGACCATGGCTGTCCCAAGGATCTTATCTCTGTTTGTAAACCTGTATATGGAAAAAGCAGTCCGTCCAGGAAGGCCATACCCTCGGCTTTTCATGGAATCTGAAGTTTCAATGGCATTCTCCAATGCCCAGGTGATCAAAATAGACAGGATATTCAGCCCATACCGGATACGCTGGAATAAACTGCCTTCTGATATATCTCTGCCCATCCCTTTCTGTCCGTTACGGATCACCTTCAGCTGGTGCAGAAACTCCGGCACAAAGCGAAGAGCCATGGATAACACCAGAGACAATGCAGGTATGATCCTGCCAAACAAATAAACAAACTTGTCACTGGTCATTACCTGATTGTAACAGGAAAACCATTGGATCACTACAAACATCACCGTTCCAAGTACCACGCCGTATACCAGTGCTTCAAGAGTCACCCAGTTCCCGCTGCTTTCTATATAATAAAGCATGGTAACACCATAATGGTTGAACATAGGATTCAGAAGGGCAATGATCAAAAGGGCAGGCAATGTAAAAAGAAAACTTTGCCTCAAGGTCTTTCCTGCTCCATTCAGCAGTATCCCATAGCTTACAGCCCCGGCATAGGAAACTGCAAGAATCAGCGGATGCTGACTGAACATGGTAAGTATGAGCACAACAGCAAAATAAAAGAAATTCAGCAGCGGATGACACCTGGAAAAGGTATCCGCTGCCTCAAAGGCTTTAACCTTCCTTTCGGTCTTCTTCACAGATATACTCCCTTTTTAATTCGTATTCATCACAATAAGCGTCTATTTTACTGCCCTTTCTGCATCGGATGGTACAGCTTTTATTCACGATCCAGGGGCCAATATACTCAGGATCATGGAAAATATCCAGATATTCCAGCCTGCTGCAGCCATGGAATACCCAGCGTCCCAGCATTCGCACACTTTGGGGGATCCTTACATGACGCAGGTTCTTGCATCTAAAAAATGCGCTGTCCCCAATTTCAACCAATCCTGGCGGCAGAGCCAATTCTTCAAGCCCACAAAAATAAAATGCCTGCTCTCCAATAAAACGTAAGGAGGAAGGAAGCTGGATCTTCTTAAGCTCCTTACATCTGTAAAAAGCCATCTTATCGATCACACGCACGCTTTTAGGCAAAACAACTTCATTCAACCGCACACAGGAGTCAAAAGCTCCCTCTGGAATGGCTGTACATCTGGAAGCCTGTGAAAAAACAGCTTTCTTCAGATTATTACATTCTCTGTATGCCTGTGCTCCAAGAATTTCCAAGGATGAAGGAAATACTGTCTGCCGCAGATTATGGTTCTCTGCAAAAGCACGCTTTTTGATCTCTTTTAATGTATTCGGGAATTGTACGGATTTGCGGAACTGGCATCCTTCAAATGCCTGCCTTCCAATGATCCTGCATTTAGGCGGAAGTATTACCTCTTTGATCTTTCCATTACCCATAAAACACTTGTCATCAACAAAGACATATTCCGGCGGGATCACCCCACACTGTTCTTTTTCCTTTTTGGTATCCTGAAATGTATAGGTACGGGAGTCAAATCTTAATGTATTCCATCCCGGTTCATTCTGATCTATGTACATATGTAAGCTGGTCTCTCCTGGTATTTTATCGTTACTGTGTACTCTGGTAAAATATATTCCGATGACCTCCGTTGACGGCACCTGGGATATTACCGGTGAATAGTACAAATAAGTAACAAAAACAGAGCCCCACGATCTGCTGTGAGCCTCTGTCCTCTTAACAACGTGTTGGATATGCTGACTCAAAATGCCTCTGTGGCATTTCACACAGTGAAACGGTTCCGGAATCTCACCGGATTTCCTTTAACAGGTCACGCCTGACCTGACCACGCCTGGTAATTTACAATTTTTATATTATATCATTTCGTATTTTTAGTGTCAATAATCAGACTACTTTGCTTCCGCCGGATATAACTACTTTGCTTCCGCCGGAATAGGATCCCACTCATTAAGTCCCAGACTTTGTCTGTACCTGGCCTCTTCCATGGTAAGCTTCGGTGTATCCTGAGAAAGATAATCAAGGAGCTCATCTATTCCTTCCCGGGTCACATTGTTCACAAGAAAAACCCGTTCACAGCCGGCATTCTCCAGCCACTGACGTACCATAGGGATATTGGCATAAGGGGAATCGATCTTCGTGATGATCCCAATAAGAGGGCGCAGAATAAAGGACTGGCATCCCTCTCCGAAAAGATTAAATGGCTCGTCTGCAGCCTGTACGATCCCTACTACATCTGCTTCAAAGGAAAAGCATGCCAGACCTACGCTAAATCTCTTGGACTCCGCATATTCTCCCGGGGAGTCAATAGTATCCTCATCTGACTTTGTATACTGGGTCTTTTTGTAATGAAGCTCTTCCCCTTTCAATGCCTGGGTCAGGGAAGTTTTCCCGGCTTCACTTCTGCCCATCAAAAATAATTTTCTCATACTTTCTCCCTAGCTTCTGTGAATAGAACAGGTCTTAAAATCCAGAACTTCATCAAAAAATTTAACTACTGATTCTACAGCCGTCTGCACCTGGCTTAACCCTCCGGTGATGATCAGGGAACCACAGAACCTGTCCATAAAACTGATCTGTATGTCTGCGCTTTTCACTGCCACATCAGCAGCTACCACAACTGCCTCCCAGGGGGTAAAACGGATCATACCAATGGATTCTCCTGTATGGTCTTCCCCTTCATGGACGCCGATATGAAGCCCCAGGTTCTGGTAAATACTGGTCTGGGAAGAGCTGATAATGTGTGCCAGACATACTTCCTTGCCCGGTACCCTTACCCGGGTCATACGCAGCTTTTTCCCTTTCAGCTTCTCATAGTCTTCATGGAAGATCCGCTCCAGAAGCTCTTCTTTCGTCATTGAACTCATGGAACCACTTCCTATCTTTTTGTAATATTGCAGACAACGTATCCCAGGGTGTCCCTGAAATAATCCACGATCTCTGTCAATGCGGAGATCACATCTGAGATCTCTCCTGTAATGATCAGCGTACCTGTAAAGCGATCTGCAAATCCCAGGTATACATTGCCGCTTTTCACTGCAATGTCAGATGCGATCACTGCAGACTCCGGCGGTGTCATATTCATGATCCCAATGGCAGATGACCGGTAATCCAGCTGGGGATTCAGTCCCAGTTTCTGATAGATCACAGGTGCCGGGCCGCCCATTACATGGGCAAAGGTAATCTCCTTGCCTGCCACAGTCTCCTGTACAATTCTGATCTGCTCTTCATGTTCTTTTCCCATTTGTAAAAACCCTCTCTTTCAATGCATGTACTGCCTGCCGATCTGTGCTGACAGCATCTCTTATACAAATCGTACTATCCCCTATATCTTATGTCAAGTCGATTTTTTACGATAAAATGTAACTTGATTATTGATTATTTACGGTTGCTGCTCACAGTTCACCCCATTTATGATAATCTTTACTTATTTCACCAGATCCTTAATAACCTCTCCTGCAATGATCAGTCCTGCTACAGAAGGCACAAATGCCACAGATCCGGGGATATCTCTCCGCTCTGTACATTTATGTGCCGCCCCTGGCGGACAGATACAGTGGCTCTTGCAGCTGATGGACATATCTTCCAAAGGACGGGTTGGCTTTTCCTGTGAATAAACCACTTTTAATTTTTTAATGCCACGTTTTTTTAATTCCCTGCGCATTACCTTTGCCAGAGGACACACAGATGTTTTATAAATATCTGCCACCTGAAAACCGGCTGGGTCCAGCTTGTTCCCTGCTCCCATACTGCTGATGATAGGGACTCCTGCTTCTTTTGCATCCATAACCAGCTGGATCTTGGCTGTTACTGTATCCACTGCATCAACCACATAGGAATACTGTGAAAAATCAAATTCGTCTTTGTTCTCCGGAAGATAAAAGCACTTATGAACATTTACCACTGCCTTTGGATTAATATCCAGGATCCTGTCTTTCATCACATCTACTTTATATTTCCCAACCGTACTTCTGGTGGCTATGATCTGACGGTTCAGATTGGTAAGGCATACCTTGTCATCATCGATCAGGTCAATGGCTCCCACGCCGCTTCGTACCAGTGCCTCCACTGTATAACCTCCAACGCCGCCGATCCCGAATACGGCTACTCTGGACTGTTGTAATTTATCCATAGCTGTTTTTCCCAAAAGAAGCTGGGTTCTGGAAAATTGATTCAGCATAATATTGTCTCTCCCTTTATTCTGTCTTACTTTCTATCATAAACCCTGAGTGACATGCTCCCACCACTTAAATCTCAGATTTTGAAGTGGGCGCTTCTTGCTCAATGGCTCTACTGAGCCAAGTATCTACAAGCTATCCTCGCGTGTCCCGCGATTCTTTTGCCCGGATACG
>NZ_JAOQJL010000005.1:0-15997 GCF_025566965.1 Blautia ammoniilytica
CCTTCGGGAACGAGTTTGTCAAGATGATTTTTGTAAGTTTTCTAAATTCAAATATTTATCCGCTGAAAAATCTCCTAACATCTCGTGTCTGCATATCTCTTGAAACACCGTATTCAAAGGCTTCTTCGCACTTTCCGATTGCTTCACATTTACAATAAAAGTTGTTTTGCCTATTCGTGTTGTATAAGATAAAATATTCTCTTTCATATAATCATTTTCTCCTTTTCATAAATTGATTGTGGGGCATTCCGTTTGGAACACCCCACAAATACAGCCTGTTTCATCGGAACATATCAAGAAGTCATTAAGTCGTGAGTATAATGGAAAAGGTTATCTTTCCATACCTCGCTTGCTCTTTCGTGCCTTGATACGCTCCTGTCTTTCTTTTTCCCTTGCTTCTTTTTCGGCTCGTTCCTGTGCTTCCTTAAAAGAAAAAAGTTGCTTCACTTTTTCGGTAAAAAGTTTGGCAACTTCGGGGAAATGTTCCAACGCTTCAAGAAAAGGTCTGCACTTTTCTTTCAGTTCGTTGTATTTGGTTTTCATTCGTTCCAATGCGTTTGCACTGTCCATATACTTCTGTCGGTAAAAATTTGCACTCTGCTCAAATTTTTTGATTTCCGCACGACTTGTGATACCCTCTTTGGCAAGGGCAGTCAGCTCAGAATAGTCCTTTTGGGAAATTGCCATTTTGCCTGTGAATGTTTTCTGTCCCATACTGTCAATCTCGTTTAAGGTTTTGGAAATATGACGGGCAGGCTCATACTTAACCTGTTCCTTTTGAATACGCTTCTGCAACTTCTCCAATCGCTCTTTGTCCTGTTGGATTTGATATTGCAGGGAAGTCAAATGCTCTGCTGTACTTCCGTATTCGCCACGCTGAAAGCCTTTGAACCCTTGTTCCGTCATATAGTGAAACAATTCATCTTGCAGTATGCTGTACGAAGCTCGGAACATCGGTTTCCCGTTCTTTCTTAGCAACGGATTTCCTTTTTCATCGGTCATCGGAATATCCGATTTCCATTTCTTTGAATGGCTAATCTGATTAACCACTTCCTTAACTGTTCCTCGCAATTTCTCGTCTTTGCAACGCTTACTCCACAAGATTTCTTTCTCCACCACAGGCAGAACCATAGCGTGAAGATGATAGTGGTAAACCTCTTTTCCAAGTTCTTCGCTTGCGGCTACATTGATTTCATCAGCGTGCATTACCGCCGATATAACATTGTCCGCACCGAATTTTTCTTCAATAAAATGATAGGCTTCTTCATAAAACTGCTTTGCGTATTCATAACCGCCGTTACGCTCGAAGTACATCGTGTTCACATCAATCACAATCTCATTAAACAGCGTTGCGTCTTTCCTTAACCCACGAAGCGACACCTGACCGTCTGTTTCCATCTGCTTTAACTGTTCCATATAGGTCGGGGCTGTCGGCTTTTTGAAATGCACATTAAAGGGTATTCGTTCCACAATCACATTCATATTTTCATAGGTTTCATTCTTGCGTTCGTTGTGTCTTTCTGCCTTACTCACATCAGAAGCGGTGTACTTTTTTACCCTTGCACAACTCATATCCGCCTTATTGTTTTTTGCCATTTTGCTCTCCTTTCCAGACAGGGCGAAGCCATTACACAACATTCTTTGAATGTGTGTAACCCACTATGACACTTTCAGACTTCGTCTGCAAAGATGTCGTGGGCAAGGGAGTTCCCCCTTGACCTCCTTTAGATACCTCAATCATAAAAACAGACTGTCCCGCCATCAGACAGCCTGCTTTTATTCTCTCGGTATATCGCCCATCGGCAAAGACCAGTACCACAGAAAGCCTCGTTTTCGTGAGATAACGCCTGCTTTCTTCTTTGCCTTTTTGATGGTCGATTTCTTGAACCCTGCGGCTTCAAGTCTTTCTTCGCAATCCGAAGAAAGCATTTCTCCGTCTTTCAGCATTTCTAAAAGAAATTCTTTCGCCTTGATTTCCTTGTCGTTCGGTCTGCCCATTTTAGGGGCAAGGGACTGGAACGCTTCTTCTGCTGTCATTTCCATTTCAGAAATAAAGTCCACTCCCTTTTCTGCAACCTCAAAGAGAATTGCAGAGCCTGTCGGGGCAAGGTTGGATTTCACTTGAACCATATATCTTGCCGCCGGTGCTTCTTTGTTCGGTGTGCGTGTGATTGCAAGAATACTTCTTGCAGCACCCGCAATATCAATAGAACCGTTGGTACGATAAAGAGGGTTGGTATCTCTCATCTTGTTCATATGAGCGATAATCACGATGGCACAGCCTGTATTTTTTGCAACTGCAATCAAGTGATTAAACTCTGCCCTTGTTTCGTTGGCATTGTTCATTGAACAGTTCTCTCCGATATAGGAACTCATCGGGTCAAGAATTAAAAGTTTTGCGTGATACCTTTCGATTGCTTCAGCAATACGGTTATCTCCAAAGGATAAAGATTTTTCATCTTCTTTGATGAAGATAAGATTTTCTCCGTTCCCACCGGCAGAGTTAAAACGGGGGACTACCGTATCGTCTGCATCATCTTCCGTTGTCTGATAGATGACTGTCATAGGCTCTGTTTCTTCTTCGGTAAAGGGGAGAGGTTCTCCCTTTGAGAGCAGGGCGGCTATGGAAAGCATTAACTTGCTTTTCCCATCGCCAGGATCGCCCTGCAAGAGCGTAACCTTGCCGAACGGAATATACGGATACCACAGCCATTTCACTTCTTTCGGTTCAATCTCACTTGCCTTGATAATTTCAAGCGGTACATTTACATTCATCTCATTTTCCATTTTCATCATTGTTCTTCGTTCTCCTTTTCGATAAATACTTCGGGCAGAGCACCACGATACAGCGGAAACTCTGCTTACAGTCATTACTGCATTTTCTGCAAAGTTCGTTGTAGGTAATGCGATTTCTTTCATTCAGAAACAATGCCCACTCTTGTTTCCGTTTCTTACTCATTCTCGGCATATCAATCCTCCTTTCCGCCTGAAAACAAAAAACCACAGGGAAGATACTTACTGCCTTGTTTCTGTCATTTCTCGGGGCGAAAATCGGGCAAAATTGCCTTTCTAAGCCTTTCAAAAAATCACACAAGGTATTTGTACTAACCTGTGGTTATGTATAAAATTGTAGGGTTTGGGGTAACAAAAAACACCGTATTTCTACGATGTTTTTCGTACTTCAACTATTGTTGTTTCACCAAACTAATCTTTATCTTGTCCACGACACTTTAACGCTTTAATTAAAAGATATTTCGACATCATTTAATAATTGTATTTATAGCGGACTGCACTGCTTTATATCTTCCTTCATCTGATAATGATGCCAAGCAGGTAATCAAATATTCCTTGCCATCTTTTTTATAAAGAACAACAATATTATAGGAAGATGCCATAGTTCCTGTTTTTATTCCTTTTACATTTTCATTATAGTACGGTGACTTTTTATCTAAAAACTTATTGGTATTTTTCCAAGTAAATTCACCTTGTGGAGTTTGAATTGAGAAAGTGCTTTTCCCTACACATTCTTTAACAAAATCATAATTATAAAGCTTCAAGGCTACACGATTAATATCATCCAAATGTGTATCGGCTGACATAGCTGCCCCGCTCGGATCATTATACAAATTTGTTTTAGAATAGCCTTCTTCAATTAAATACTCACTTAGCTCTGTCATAAAATAATTTATATATTCCGTTGCTGTATAGCCCTCTCCTAATTCATTTTTAGCAATATAATATGCCAACGAATAGGCAGCATCGTTTCCCGAAGGAACAAGCATAGCTTCCATTATTTCTTTTACTGTGTACTTCCCAACTTTTAGATTTGCTAAAGATGACCCAGCCGGCACAAGATCCAATACCTCTTGATTTACTTCAATAACATCTTCCAAGTTAACTTTTGTCAAAGCATAGTCAATGACAAATAGTTTTGCCAAACTTGCTACTGTGGGCAATTGGCTATCTCCCTCGTAAAATAAATATTCACCCTGTTCAATATCATAAACAGAAAACGAAAGAGCGTCCTGAGGAATGTTAAGCTCATTTGTACTCAGTTGAAAATCGATTTTTTTATACACATCCTTAAAAAAATCAAAACGATAAATCCCTGTTTTATATAATCCAACTACTGCTACAAACGCTATAAGCAAGACTGTTGTAAAAACCATTATTATCTTTATCTTTTTGTATTTTCTATTCTCCTTCATACTCTCACCTACAAATTCATTTCGTTATTCCTAATAAAATACAACCTTCCATTAAACATTATAACAAAAGTCATCATTTTTTTCAATACTTCAAACTACTTCGACTACACTCACAACTTAATGACTTCTTGAATACTTCCCGAAAAAGAAAACTGCCATCAATTAAGACAGCAGTTCCTTTTCGGCTGGTATGCTATTAGGAATACACAATATCGTTCAATACAATCTCATCTGCACAGGCTCGGATATTATTCATCAATCCGACCCATCTCATCATATCCTCCGCTTTCAGTTGTTCCGTCACACCTTGTTTTCTTGCCATTTCCTTTATCAGATACTCCGCCATATTACACGCCGAAGTATCAATTTCAGCAAGGTGTTCATATAACTTTCCGCTTGTAAGCAGATTGAAATATAAGACTTTCTTGTGTTCCCTTAAATATTTTTCCCTCGTTCTTCCGTATTTTATGAGCGTAGACGGTTCTTCGTTTTCTATCGTCAAGCAGGGATAGTAATAATCTCCGATGAGTTCGTACTGGATACCAGTTCTTTCGTCTGTAATAAATCTTTGCATTCTGATTTCTCCTTTTGCTTCTTGTGATAAAATTCCAAAGATTTCTCGTTGTGGTTTTGCTTTTGACATTCCTCGGAACAGAATTTCTGCTGACTGTGTGTAGGCCAGTAGGTACTGCCACACACAGCACAGACACGCTGACGATAATAATGATTTCCTCTTTCTGCTTCTCTGTCGGCTTTCTTTTGGTCCTGCCTTGCCTGATAGCAGCAATCCTTTGAACAGAATATCTGTCGGTTACTTGTAGGCACAAACTCTTTTTGACAGTGAGGGCATATCTTTGTCTTGACGATTTCTCCACCGGTTTCAGCGAGTTTTTTCGCCTTTCGCTTCTCTCGGTAGGCTATTTCACGCTCACGCTGTTTTGCCAAGCGTTCCATCTCGATCTGTTCTTCCTGTGCCTTTATTTCAGCAAGTTCTTCTTCTGTATAGGCAATATCGACCCGCCCGACATAGTTGAAGTAAATATCAACCTTTTGTGTCCTTGCTTTTCCCACACCCTCTGCTTCATATACCACAATCTTGTCAATGAGTTCAGCAAACATCAAATCGGAAATTTCTGTCGGCTCTTTGCACTTGCGAATTAAAGAAATGAAATGCTTAATATCAACAGCATTTACTTTTTCTTCGGCAAGTTCCTTTTCCATTACTTCAATCTTCGTTTCCAGTTCAGCCTGCTCGTCATCGTACTGCTTCATCAGTTGCTTGTACTGTCTTTCGGGCAGTAAACCCGAAACAAGATTTTCATACAAACCACGAATGAGTTTGGAAAGCTCATCGTATCGCTTCTGAAAACGGAGCAATTCCGATTTATTCTGCTTTGGCTTTTCTGTCTGCTTTTCATTCCATAAGGCTTGAAGTTCTTTTGCAAAGGCTTCTTCGTCATTCAGAACAAATCTTGATAATCGTTTTACAGCCGATAATATCAAGGTTTCAACATTATCAGCACTAATTGAATGGGCAGAGCAGGAGTTTACTTTGCTTGCATACCCACCGCAACGGTAAGAATACTGCACCGAACGGTCTTTTTTACTGTAATGCGTTTGCAGGGTCATTCTTCTTCCACAATCTGCACAGTACAGATAACCGCTTAAACGGTTGCTATGCGTACCTTTTGTGGCTGTTCTGTTTGCTCGTTTCTTTCGCTTCTGAACGCTGTCCCAAAGTTCCTGCGTGATGATAGGCTCGTGCGTATTATAAAATACATACTGTTCATCTTCATCGGTATTCTTCCTTTTGTGCAGTTTGAAATTCGTACTGACCGATTTACGCAAAACGGTATGACCGAGATATTCCTGTCTGCTTAAAATCCCTCTTATGGTTGACATTCCCCAAAGATACGGGTCTGTAAACTTTATTCCATTATACTGTTCGGGGTGATATTCCCTTGCGTGTGCCGCCGGAATTAAAACCTTTTCTTCGGTAAGCAATTCAGCGATTGCTCTCGGACTTTTTCCCTCGTTGGCAAGCAGAAAGATACGCTTTACTACCTCAGAAGCCACAGGGTCAACGACAAGCGTTTGTTTGTCGGTTGCTAATCGGTTATATCCATAAGGGATTGAACCACTGCAACGCTTCCCGTCTTTCATACGGGCGTCAAACACAGCCTTGATTTTATTGCTTGTGTCTTTGGCGTACCATTCGTTCATTATATTCAAAAATGGGGCAAAGTCATTATCAGAAGCATTATTACTGTCAATGCTGTTGTTTATTGCAAGAAAACGGACATCTTTCTGTGGGAACAGAACTTCCGTATAAAAGCCGACTTGCAGATAGTTTCGTCCTAATCGGCTCATATCCTTAACAATAATCGTTGCGACATTTCCTGCTTCTACTTCCTTAATCAACTCCTGAAAACTCGGACGATTGAAATTCACACCCGAAAAACCATCGTCAGTAAAATGGCGGATATTCGTAAAGCCATTTCTTCGGGCGTAATCTTCCAAGTATTGTTTTTGGTTGGTTATTGAATTTGACTCACCATTAAGGTCATCATCTCTTGATAAACGCTCATAAAGTGCTGTAATCTTTGAAGTCCTTGACATTCTCTTAACCTCCTTTCCTTATGTAATCTGTTTAGTATTAAAAGTATTACTCCCTCTACTAATAGGAGAAAATAGGGGTACAAAGCGGAACTGTTTTTCAAGAAAATCAAAAAAATTCTTGAAGTTCCAAAACCAATTTTGATATCCTATTTTCAATTTAGGAACGCATTATTTATCGTCTTACTAAAGTATAGCCCTCGGGAGCAAGTTCGATGCTCGTGACAACTTCTCCAAAAGTGGAAGCCCAGGAATCAAACAGTCCAAGTCCCATATTTTGTAATTTACTGTTCTGCAGATATCGCTGCATAACATATAATTCCGTCATACTATTGCTGATTGGTGTGCCCGTGGCAAAAGTAATGCCTTTTCCTCCAGTAATCTCATCCAGATACTGACATTTATTGAACATATCTGCCGACTTCTGTGCTTCGTTCTGTGCAATCCCGGCTACATTCCTCATTTTTGTATAGAGAAACGCATTTTTATAGCTGTGTGCTTCATCTACATACAAGTGATCTACTCCCAGTTCTTCAAACGTAACTACCTGATCTTTTTTTTCTTTCTGATTCAGCTTTTCCAGCCTTGTCTGCAGTGTCTTTCTGGTTTTTTCAATCTGTTTGACGGTATAACGTCCGCCATCCTGTTCATACCTTGCACTCTGAATCGCCATTTCCAGATCATCAATCTGCTTCCGCAGCATAGCTTCCTGCCTCTCATCAGAGATTGGTATACGCTCAAACTGGGAATGACCAATAATAATAGCATCGTAATTTCCCATAGCGATTCTGGCACAGAACTTTTTCCGATTCGCCGGTTCAAAATCTTTCTTGGTTGCCACCAGAATATTGGCACCTGGATATAACTGCAGGAATTCTGCTCCCCACTGCTCCGTCAAATGGTTTGGAACGACAAAGAGGTTTTTCTGAGATAATCCCAGACGTTTGCTCTCCATTGCAGCCGCTACCATCTCGTAGGTCTTCCCAGCTCCTACTACATGAGCAAGAAGCACATTATCACCATAAAGCTGATGTGCGACTGCATTTTTCTGGTGTGGGCGAAGCTCAATTTCCGGATTCATTCCAGGGAATGTCAGATGGCTGCCATCATATTCACGAGGTCGGATACTGTTAAATCGTTCATTGTAAACTTTTACCAGTCTTTCACGCCTCTGCTGATCTTTAAAAATCCAATCCTTAAATGCTGCTTTCATGGCATCCTGCTTCTGTGATGCCAGCATGGTTTCTTTCTTATTGAGGACACGGATTTCATCACCATTCTCATTGACACTCTTATCATAGATGCGTACATCTTTCAGGTTCAGGGTATCTTCCAGAATCTTATAGGCATTTGCTCTCTCAGTTCCATACGTTGCATAGGCAAACGCATTTCTCGGACTGTCGGCATTCTTTCCTGTAATCCTCCATTCACCATTGACCTCAGAGTATTTTACCTGTATTTCCTTCTGTGCAAGATACCACGGGGTATGAAGCAGTTCCCGCATAAAGTCCTGATAATCCGATGGTTCAATCCAGGTTGCCCCAATCCTTATTTCTATTTCAGATGCTTCCAGATTTCTTGGCTGAACTGCCTCCAATGCACGGACATTCGGTGTAAATTCCGGACGATTCTCTGCAAAGGTTCTCGCAGTATTTAATTTATCCCTGACATTTCCGGACAGATATTCATCTCCGCTCTCCCACTGGTCTGTCAGTGGATTCTTAAAGATAACTCCAACCAGTTCCTCCGTGATTTTTTCTTCTGTCTTTCCAGTCAGCTGTGCCATATAGTTCAGATCCACCTTTGCTCTTTCATTCAAAGATAATGCTAACGCTTCTGTCGCTGTCTCAACGCTTGTCACAGCGACCGCCTTTTTAATGGTTCGCTTAGTAAACATGTCTGCTTTTCGTTTCAGCGTTCCATCTTCGTTCAAGTCTTCCAGTGAACACAGCAGACAATAAGAAGAGTCATCAGAAAATGCACGTTTGTTGGCATTACTTCCAATGACTCCATACTTTGCCGTGTAGGTATCATATACCTGATTCAGTTTCTCCTGCTGTTTCTGGATTTCTTCGTCTGTGACGGATTCCTCCATCTGCATGGCGATCAACTCCCGGACAGTATCACGGATTGCAACCATGCCTTTTACACGTTCTGCAGTAGCGGCAGGCATCTTCACCTGATTCATCAATGAGTTGACACGGTAATATACCTGATCATCTACCACCGTATAGCTGTAATTTCTGACATTCGGATCTGCCGGAATACTCTCTGGCATCTCATCCAGTTCTGTTTCCACATCTACTGCCGGTACCATGCTTCCATGAATGTTCTTGACCGCTTCTGCAAGCTGGAGTTCAAGGTCAGCACCTTCTATCGGCATACAAGTTGTTTCCGTACCATATGGACCCGATACTTCTTTCATCTCACCCAGAATCATTTCAGGATGGTCTGCAAAATACTGGTTGACTGTAATTCCATTGGTATCACTTCCAAGATTCACCCACTCCGGCATCTCTTTTGTCATGCTGTCACGCTTCTGGAAAAACAAAATATCAGCACTGACTTCTGTTCCTGCATTTGCCTTAAAAGCTGTGTTGGGCAGTCGGATTGCTCCCAACAGATCTGCCCTCTCTGCCAGATATTTCCGTACTTCCGGTGACGCCTTATCCATGGTTCCCTTTGTTGTGATCAAAGCAGCCACACCACCTGGACGTAACTGATCTATCGTTTTGGCAAGAAAGTAATCATGAATCATGAAATTGAAGCGATCATACTGACGGTCATTGACCTTATATGCACCGAATGGCACATTTCCAATCGCCACATCAAAGAAATCATTAGGATAATCTGTCTTCTCAAAACCTTTGATCTGAATATTGGCATCAGGATAGAGCAGCTTTGCAATTCTGCCGCTGATGCTGTCCAATTCCACACCATAAAGTTTGGACTGGTTTAGATTCTCCGGAAGCATTCCAAAAAAGTTCCCGACTCCCATAGATGGCTCCAGGATATTTCCTTTTGTAAATCCCAGATTCTCCAACACCTGATACATACTGTCAATCACAATCGGCTGTGTATAATGAGCATTTAAGGTGGAAGCTCTGGCGGCAGCATATTCCTCCGGTGTAAGAACCGTCTTTAATTCCAGATATTCTGTCTCCCATGCAGCTTTTGTTTCATCAAATGCATCTGCAAGACCTCCCCAGCCAACGTACCTGGATAAAATCTCCTGTTCCTCTGGTGTCGCATTACGGTTCTCATCCTCACATTTCTTTAACAGCTGGATAGCCATGATATTGGCACGGAACTTTTCTTTTGCTGTCCCCTGCCCAAGCTCATCATCTGTGATGCGGAAGTTCGTTGCTGGAATCGGTTCTGATATTCCGTTAATCTCTTCCAAAGATTCTTTTTCTTCCGATACCTCAACTTCTCCAGATAATTCTTTTTCTTTTTTATCATAATCTGTCCACACACGATTAGAAATAGCAGTGAAATACGAGGACTCTTCCTCCATTATTTCTTCCCTGATTTCCCGTAATTTATCTAGGGTATCCGCATTTACTGTTTTGTTGTGATAATGATAATAAAGTACTTCTTGTCCAAGTTTTACATCCAGACGTTCCAATTCTTGTGTTGACATTCGATTCCAAATATCATCTTTTTCCGTATGAATCGTGAAACCTTCTCCATCATCATGATATTCTAATGTGTATTGAAGTTGATTCTCTTCTCCCTTAACTTTGCAATCAAAATCATGAATTGTTGTTCTGGTACCAGACATATATTCTGAATCAACTAATTGCAAATCAGTTATATCTTCAGCGGTTAAAGTATCCTGCTCCTGTTGTTCTCCTAACATCTGCTGTGCTTCTTCCAAGTCTGCCAGTTTTTGTGCTTCCTGTCGCTCTTCGTACTTTTCCATTTCCTCCGATGACAAATAATCATCTGTGCGGATTAACTGGCGGACACGTTCTGCAACCTTATTCCACTTTAATAGAACTTCTACTTCTGGATTGCCAATTTTTCCTTTTGCAAGTTTTAATCCTTTTGCATCATGTGATGCGTCGGAAGCACCTGCTCCTGGTATTCCGGGTGAAGAACCACCTGTTCCATATTCATTTTTCAGGAACTCAGCTGCATCTTTCATATCATAATGTTCCATGAAATATTCGTAAATCCGGTTACGTCCTCCGGCAGTAATGCCACCTCTTCTTAACACTGCATCAATTTCATCCTGTGTGATAAAGGAAAGCCCTAGACGTTCTACTTTAAATTGTTGATCCACCCAGGAGAAATCTCTCTGAAGGTCACGAAAACGCTGAGAATATACTGGATTGTGCTGAATTTCCCAACGATGATAATTACTCGGATTTTCATTCATATCCGCTTGTAACCATTCAAACTGCTGATAGATTTCTTTTTTTCCTTCTGGATCTGTCCAAGCGTTCCGAATGGTATCCTGCCAATCCGTATAAGACCGGTATTCTTCCGTATTTCTATTTGTATCTCGGAAATGAAGTGCCAGAAGATCTGTCATTTCTTTCTGTTCCTGCTCGATAGCATTATTGGAGATAAGATTATCAACGTAATTTCCCTCCTCATACATATCCCGGATCCTGTCAGCAGCTTCTTCCCACGTAACGATACGGTCAAAGTTTCTTCTTGCAGAGTCACCTCGCCGGATACGGATACCATCGTTGTCGTACCAGATACTGATTTTCTGATTATCTATGGTAAATCCTTTTCCTCCGGTGCCATATTCATCTTTCAGGAAGCTTTGCATTTCTTCATTGTCCAGACCTTCGATCAATCTTGCAGTAATATGAAACAGTGTATTTTTCTGCCCACTACCTGTGCGAAGGATATGATCGACTACTTCATCGGAAATAAGAAAAGCGGCCGGCTGTTCTAATGCAGCTGCCGCTTTCCTTATTTCTCCAAACTGTTCCTCTTCTGTTGGGAACAGGCTTAACTGTAAATAATCTCCTGGATCACCAGTTCCTCTGCCTGTGCTTTGATCTGGTTCATGTGTCTGGTCCATGCCATTGTGTCTGCCATCTTGTCTGGTGCCGGATCTTTCTCTAGAAGTTCGTTCATCAGGTTGTCTACTCTCTGTCTTGCCTGACTGTCGATCTCCATCAGATGACTGTCCAGACGGTTCTGCAGTGTCAGAATGTTGAACCTGGCTACCTTGTAATTTCTCAGATACTCTTTCCTCATCATTCCGTACTTCCCGATTGTTCCTCTTGTCTCTTCCAGGCTGATATCTGGAATCTGATACTCTCCGTTCTGGCTGTAAGTGATCTCTCTCATGCTCTGTTTCCTCCTTATTTTTTTCTCTATCTTCTGTGTTCTTTGTTTCACTTTCACGAATTAACGTGTTAACTTTATTATAAGCTACTTTCTTTTCTTTTGCAACCGTTTTCAGATCTTTTTCCAGATCATCCAATACATATCGTCCAATCTGCATCAATACCGGTCTGCTGATCTCATTCACAGAACTTCCAAGATGTCCCATAACCTTTAACTGGTTAAAATCCGTAATATGCCGAAAATCCTCTGCATCCAGATATTCCTGTACATCCAGTCCACATCGGTTCAGTAATACATACCAGACACTGTTTGTCATCAATTCCCGGAACTCCACTTTCTGATTCTGCTCGTCCAAATCTTCCAGAAAAGTACCTGATACATCCATTTGCAATTCATCGAAAGCATCCGGTAGCCAGGCCTGCACACTTTCTTCTGCCGCCTGGTGAAGAACCTCTGGCAAGCCTCCCTCTGTTGTTTCCAGTGCAAGCTGTTCCTGCAGATAATCTGCCACCAGTTGTTCTCCTTCCGGATTAAGGTTCCATAACTGTGGATCTCTGCCAAGATTTTTTACCTTATAAGTATCCTGCACATCAAAAACATATCGTAACTTCGTTTTTGGTCCGGATGTGTTATCTATCAGGGCAATTCCTTTGGAACCCTTTTTAATCCATCGGTACATCTTCTGGTTCCAGATTTCCATGGAAGCCACCGCTGTTGCTCCCGGACGCTGTGCATAGATCAAGAGCTGTTCCGGAAAAGTGTACCGGTACAGCCTGGATGCAGTATTTAGAAAACGTATCCACTCCTGCGGATTAGCGGAAACGTCCTTTGCCACTTCCTCCGTCAGCTGCTCCATTGCATATAATTTATTTGCCATCTGTTACTCCCTTTCTTCTTCCCACTTTTCTTCTACAACATCGGCAATCCGTTCCATTGCCCTTGTCACGGAAGGAAAGCTACTGCTATTATTTGCTTTTCCAATCTGATCAACAAGAAATTCCGGCATATCTGCAAGTGCTCCGGCAATCATAGCCTTTACCCTGATATCCTCCAGCATAAGAAGTTCTTTCACACCAAACTCTTCGCCAAATACATCCTGATATCTCCGTAAATCATCCAAAAGATATTCCGGTTTTAAATCTCTATCAATTTCCCTCCTTTTGTCTTCACCATATAAACACCAATCCATATTCTTTTCTCCTCCAACTTCAAAAAATTGGGGACTGCTCTGCACAGTCCCCATAAGCCATCGTTTTCTTTTCACTTTATAATGCTGTAGCAAGATCTCTCGCCTTACTCTTTGGGATTGTATCCGTCCCTTTTGCCTTGATTTCTGCCTTAGCTTTCTCCAATCTTCCATGGATTCCACCTTTTACTTCCGCTTTTTCGGCTACTTTTTCTTTCTCCAGACGTGCTTCCCTGCGCTCAGCATTTTCCAATACTGCGGTCTTTTTGTCACAGAACTGAACCTTATCAGAAAGCTGTTCCTGTCTTTCCACTTGTGTCTCATTGACTTCCTGTACCATCGCATTTAATTCTGGAACCTGTAAAATACCGTTATCCGGGAGAATCAGCACTTCATGAACGGAAGATGGGATGACAAAGTAATCACTTCCCAGGCATTCCCCAATCTGTTTTCGAATATCTTCCTGCAGTAACAGGGAAGCTCCATTCATCTTAGATTCATTGGTAAGGCAGAACATTGGATTCTCCACAGTTTCCATATCCAGTTTTTCATTCAAAAGATTCTTCGGTGTTCCTCCAAAAATCATAGATTCGATAATCTGTGTCATATCCACCAGTTGCACGCCTCTGTTCTTATCTGCCATCATCGCATCTGCCTGAATCTGTTCGACAGATACTCCCCATTCGTTCATCAGAGAAACAGTTACTGGAATACTGCTGATTCCCTCTCCATTTTCCTCCAGATTTACTGCATAATAAGCTGCAAAATCTCCGTGTTCTGTGACTACTTTGTCTGCCAAACGATCGGTATTCCATTCTTTGTCACAAATTCTCATCTGTAATTTGTCCTTCATCTTTTCATAATCAAGAATATCCGGAACTCCCATATCAAAAAATTCTGCTTTACCCTGTGCTTCAATACGCATATCAGCTACATCCCCAACACAAGAATCTACATCTTTCCCATTGATATATTCCTGGTAGAGGGAATCCAGATAGACTGTCGGTACGATTCTCTGATTCCCATTTGGAATTGTAATGCCAGTAAGCTTCAGTCCATTGTTTTTTTCTACTTCCTGAAGTTTAATTTCTGCGTCCCTGTAAGACTCTGGCAGATACTCCTTTACATTGTCTTTGACATATTCATAAAATTCTTTTCTGTTCATCATACGCTTTTACCCCTTTCTGATCATGTGATGGTTCATTCTTTTTCTGTTGACCATCTGCTCAGCTTTCTTCTGATAAGCCATCATTCTCTTTACTGTTTTCTCCTGGTTTTTTCGTGCTTCCTGTCTTTTTTCCATTGCTTTCATCATAGTTTTCTGTTCCTTTCTGTGATTTTTTGTATGAAAAAGGGAGCCTCACATAGAAGCTCCCAATCATAACCGTTGGTTTTAGTTTCCTTATTTGGTTTTCCTTTTTCTACTGATATAAAGTCCTGCCATACCTCCTGTGGAGATTACCAGAAGCAGAATCGGCAGCCAGATATTCGTGCTGTCACCTGTTTTTGGTGCATTTGATACCTTTGTCTCTTCATGGGACTGTGGTGTATCCGGTGTGTTCGGTGTTTCTGGAACTTCCGGTTTCTCATTTGTCAGATTGAAAGTAACTTCCACGACTGGTGTACTGTCATTCACATAAGCAAATGTCACTTCATGCTTGGTCTGATCCAGTGTGTATCCATCCAGTGTTTTTGTTTCCACCAGATAATACTTGATTGCTGTATCATATTTGCCGTTCTTAAATGTGGCAATCTCATACAGCTTACTTTCTGCATGACCGGCAGCATCTGTCTTTAAGGTTTCCAGAACCTTTCCTTTGCTGTCACGGAGTTCAAATTCTACCCCTTTCAGCGGTTCTCCTGACGATTTATCTGCCTTATTGAGAATCACTTTTCCCTTGGCAGTATCATCTTTCATAGCTACTTTCTGAATTTCTCCGGTATCCTTCACCTCAAATGTTACATCAGATGTCAGAAGATATCCTTTCGGTGCCTGCTCTTCACGTAAGGTATATTTACCGATTGGAAGTTTTTCGATATAGTGTGCTTCCTCTGTGGAAGTCCAGCTCTCTACTACCTGATCGTCTTTGTCAAGAACCGTCAGTTTTGCACCTGGAATCTCCGTTTCTCCTGTGATATCCGTCTTACTGATCTGCACTTTTGTCACATCATCTTTCATCTCATGCTTCTGAACCTCTGCTGTATTCTCTACTGTGAAAGTAATACTTTCTGCAGTGACATATCCATCTGCTGGTTTTGTCTCTGTCATGGTGTACTCCTTACCAACAACCAGTTCTTTGATCACATGGGATTCTTCCGTAGAAGTCCATTCATCTACTGTATTGCCATCTGAATCCGTTACTTTCAGGTGTGCACCTGGAAGTTCTTTTCCTGTTGTCAGGTCTGTTTTGGTCAGCTCCACTGTAGTTGGCTGATTCTCAAAAATAAAGTCGTAGCTTACTTCTGCCTGGTCTTCTCCGGCATATTCAAAGGTAAATTCCTGTACTTCATCTGTTGTAATAAATCCGTCCGGCGCAAAGATTTCTTTCACATAGTATTTTCCATCTACTGGAAGATCTGCCGTAAAAGTAATCTGTCCTTTTTCATCCGTTACTCGCTGCTCAATCAGACTGTCTTTCTCAAGGAGTACCTCGCCCTTTGCATTTTTGAT
>NZ_JAOQJL010000005.1:16247-17888 GCF_025566965.1 Blautia ammoniilytica
CTGTGCAATACCATTGGAATCTGTGGTAATGGTTCCCACTTTTTCATCGGTTTTGAAATAATCTTCACTGACACCATCTGCCGCTTTGATATCTTCCGCAGCAAATACATCGAACGTCACATCTGTAAGGCTTCCGGTTACATACTCAAAAAGATGCTCCACGGTACCTTTTACATGATCCAAAAGTGTTACCTTATCCAAAAACTCTCCATTTTTGTTGATGATCAGAAGTCCTGTCGGTACTTCATCTTTCATCTCTACTTTCTGAATCTCTGCGGTATCTTCCAGAGTGAACTTCACATCCGTTGCTTTCAGATATCCATAAGGTGCCATTTCCTCACGAAGAGTGTATTCCTCTCCAACTGTCAGGCGTTTGATCACATGTGGCTGATCTTTTACAGACGTCCACTGATCCACAACATTTCCTTCTTTATCAAGAACGGTGAGTTTTGCCCCATCCAGCTCCACACCTGTTGTTACATCAGATTTCGTGATTTCTACTGTTGTCGGCTGGTTCTTTTTCACAGTTTTCAGTTTTACTGTCTTCACATCCTGTCCCTGGTAAGAAGCATCCAGATTCAGAACTTCATCAGAGGATACAAATCCCGCCGGTGCTTTTAACTCCTTCACATAATACTGTCCAAGTGGCAGATCCAGCGTACATGCTGCAAGTCCATCGTTATCAGAAGTCATTTCCTGTAAGAGTGTGTCTGCTTTCACGATCACTTTTCCATCCGCCTTAATATCCGCTTTGTTAAAGATACCAAAGACAGCTCCAGCTACGGTTGCACCATTTTCTGCATCCTGTTTTTCTACCTGGATTGTAACTTTCTGTCGGTCATCGCCAACAGTCACTTCCTGTTCGATCACAGGTGTATCCTGATTGGCATAGACAAATGCGACTTCTGATCTGTCATGGTTCAGTACGAATCCTTCCGGTGCAGTCTTTTCTACTACATAGTAAGAACCAAGCGGCAGATTCTCTGCAACTGCTTTTCCGTTTTCTCCAGTCTTTACCGTTGTTACCAGTGCATCTTTTGCATAGATCAGCTGTCTGTTTCCGTTTTCATCTTTCTGATAATCCGGTGTATAGATATTTTCAGCTGCATAGACATTAAATTCCGCACCCTTCAGGTATCTTTCTTCATAAACAAAATCCTTTTTGAATCCGGTCAGCATTTCACCTTTTTTATAGATCGTCAGCTTTCCTTTTACCGGATGGTTCTCGTAATCTACCGTAATAATGGCATCTCCGCTCTCAGAATCCATCTGGTATGCTGTGTTTGCATCCACCGCAATCTCTACATAGTTCTTGTTGATTGTGTACCCTTCCGGTGCGTTGACTTCCTCAATGCGGTAATGTCCGATCTTCAGATTCTTCGGCATGATCAGATATCCCTGGCTGTCCGTAAAATAGGACTTATGGGTTGTTGTCACTGGGTAAGTTGTTACCTGTTCCACATACTTCTTGTTGTCCAAGTCGTACACTTTAAATTCTGTTCCTGCAATCAGGACGGATTTCTTTGTTTCATCGTCTTTTTTCACGATTTTCAGTTTTGCCTTAAACTCTTCATCCAGAAGCACTCGCCAGATCTGTGGCTCATTTGGATGATGCTCTGTGATATTCACTTCAAAATCATC